>JAHEDL010000449.1 GCA_024641255.1 Pseudorhodobacter sp. | reverse complement strand
GCGCTGGAACGCGACGGCGCAATGCCCGACATCATGTCGGTCGCCAAGGGTCTGGCGGCGGGCTACTTGCCACTGGGTGCCGCGCTGTGCACCGCCAAGGTCTGGACCGCCATCCGCGACAAGGACGGCGCGTTTGGCACCGGCCACACCTTCACCGGCCACACCGCCGCCTGTGCCGCAGGCGTGGCCGTGCAGCGCATCGTCGAACGTGAAAATCTGCTGGCCCGCGTCACCGCCAACGAATCGCTGATCAAATCCGGCTTGGCCGATGCGCTGCATGGGGTCAACGCCATTGGCGATATTCGCGGTCGCGGCCATTTCATCTGCGCCGAACTGGTCGCAGATCAGACCACAAAGCGCCCATTTGACGCATCGCTTAAACTTTTCATGAAAATTCGCGCGCAGGCGATGGAAAACGGCCTGATCTGCTATCCGGTTGGCGGCAATGTTGACGGCGTCAGCGGGGACATCGTTATCCTTGCGCCCCCCTACAATGCCACTAATGCCGAACTGGCGGAAATCATTGATAAAACCGCGAAATCTATTCGTCAGGTTCTTACTGCAGAAGGGTTGGCGTAACAGCGCGCGCGGCGCGAAATCGCGGCCAAGTGGCCCTGACTGATGCGAACGGATTGTTAGGAAAGCCTGCGTAGCCTTTGTCATGCCAGAACGGCGCACAAAGGAGTGTTTATGCAGCTTTCATCCTCACCTCGCAGCGAAGCTGAAACAACATTTCCCGCCCCGGCAACGCCCTGTCTGGGTTACGCCGCGATTGTGCGCATGGCCTATGCCGGGGCCGACCTGTCGGACCTGACGTCGAAACTGGTCGCGCGCGTCCAAGGCCCGGTAATTGATCCGGGCGCGTTGTTGGACCTGTCGGCGCTGTTGCAGTGTCAGGGTGGCGATCTTGCTTTCGAAGGCCGCATCATGCAGCGCCGCGCGATTCAACTGCAAAGCAACTATGCCATCCGGCACGGGCGCGGCACCGGGTTGCGGATTTTGGCCTTTGTCACCGCAGGCGATTTCATGGCCAACACACCGTTGGATTTCTTGCTGAATGGCTCTGATGCCGTGCTGCTGTTGCATTTTGTCGATGCCAACACCCGCGCGCTGGATGATCTGCCGCCGCATGACGTGGCTTTCATGGCCATCGGCGAATCGCCCGAAAACGCCGAAACTCTGTTGGTGATGACCCGTCTGTTGGCGCATTGGCGCGGGCCAATTTTTAACAACGCGGCCAGCCTGATTGCCAGCCTGACGCGGGATCGTGTCAGCCATCTATTGGCGGGTGAACCATCAATTCTTGCCCCCGCAACGCATCAACTGCACCGCGATGATCTGCGCAGCCTGCTGCACGGCGTGCAGCTGGCAGATCTGGGCGAAGGCCTGGCGTTCCCCTTGGTGTTGCGTCCGCTGGGCACCCATGCTGGCCATGGCATGGTGCGCATTCTGGGCCTGCCCGATCTGGCGCATTGGCTTGCCAACAGTCCCGCCGATCAGGTCTATGTCGCGCCGTTTGTCGATTATCGCGGGGCAGACGGGCTGTATTGCAAGCAGCGCGTGGTGCTGATCAAAGGGCGGCCGTTTGCCAGCCACATGGCAAGCTCGAAACGCTGGATGGTGCATTACCTGAACGCCGACATGGCCGAAAATGCCGATCGTCGCGCGGCAGAGGCGGCTTGGATGGCCAGCTTTGACACCAGCTTCGCCAAGCGTCACGCAGCAGCCTTCGCCGCTCTTTATCGGCTTGTGGGGCTGGATTACTTTGGCATCGACTGTGCCGAAGCCCCCGATGGGCGGCTGGTGGTGTTCGAACTCGATGTCGCGATGATCGTGCATGACATGGATGACGAACAGGTTTTCCCCTACAAAAAGCCCGCGATGCACAAGCTGTTTGCCGGGTTTCTTGCCGCGCTGGAACACGAAACTTTCATCGAAGGGCAAAGCCAGCCGCTGAACTGACGGCGATGTGCTTTGCGCGCATTCGTTAATACTAGTTGAATCACGTTATATAAGGCATTGATTTTATTAAGACATAATCGTGTCGCACTGTGCGACACCAAAACAAAACCCCGCCCAAGGGCGGGGTTTTAAGTATCATTTCTGGCAGGCCCTAGCCCTTTTTCAGCACGCGGTTGCCCAGAACCTCGGCAATCTGCACCGCGTTCAAAGCAGCACCTTTGCGCAGGTTATCCGAAACGCACCACAGGTTGATGCCGTTATCAATCGTGCTGTCCTGACGGATGCGCGAAATATAGGTCGCGTAATCGCCCACACATTCCACCGGGGTGATGTAGCCACCGGCCTCACGCTTGTCGATCACCATGATCCCCGGCGCTTCGCGCAAGATGTCGCGGGCCTCGGCTTCGTCCAGGAAATCCTCGAACTCGATGTTGATCGATTCCGAATGGCCAACAAACACCGGCACCCGAACGCAGGTCGCGGTGACCTTGATGTTCTTGTCCAGAATCTTCTTGGTCTCGGCGACCATCTTCCATTCTTCCTTGGTCGACCCATCGTCCAAGAACACGTCGATATGCGGTATCACGTTGAACGCGATCTGCTTGCTGAACTTCTTCGGCGCGACTTCCTGACCGGGAACGTACAAGCCCTTGGTCTGATCCCAAAGCTCGTCAATGCCTTCCTTGCCCGCACCGGAGACCGACTGATAGGTGGAAACCACAACGCGCTTGATCTTCGCGCGGTCATGCAGCGGCTTCAAAGCCACCACCATCTGCGCGGTAGAGCAGTTCGGGTTCGCGATGATGTTCTTGTTCTTGTAACCCATGATCGCATCGGCATTCACTTCCGGAACGATCAGCGGCACCGCCGGATCATAGCGATACAGCGACGAGTTATCGATCACGATGCAGCCAGCAGCCGCAGCTTTCGGCGCATAGATCTTGGTCGCTTCCGACCCCACGGCGAACAACGCAATGTCCCAACCGGTGAAATCGAAAGTGTCCAGATCCTTAGTCTTGACGGTCTTATCGCCAAAGCTGATTTCAGTGCCCAGGGATTTGCGCGACGCAAGCGCGGCAATTTCATCCACCGGGAACTCGCGCTCGGCGAGGATATTCAGCATTTCGCGGCCCACGTTACCCGTGGCACCCGCGACGACGACCTTATAGCCCATCGGGGTTCTCCTATAACCGTCTTTGACCGTCAAAGACGTGCCCCCTTAACGCATGGCCGCGCGGGGGGAAAGAGGCTTTGCGGGGTTTCGTCAAGACCGTGCGGAAGTCAGTCGGTGCGATCCTGCGCAAAAACATAAACGACAAGACCTGCGGCGGTGAACAGGGCGTAGAACAGAAACAGCGCGGCATAGGGTGCCTCGGCAGTGGTGGCTGGAATTGCGGCGTGCAAGCGACCGGTTACGATCTGCATCAGACCCGTGGTGCCGATGCCGAACAGGTTGATCAGCGCGACACCCCGGCCCAAAAGATGTGGCGGCAAAAACGCGCGGCCATGCGCCATCACCATAGGAAACGACGCGCCGAAAAAGCCAACGCCGGCCAACAACAAGATGGGTTGAATACCCGCCTGCGCCGGGGCAAGCCACAACCCCGCCAGACACAGGCAGGCAAAGACGTTTCCGCCGAACACCA
>JAHEDL010000439.1 GCA_024641255.1 Pseudorhodobacter sp. | reverse complement strand
AGAAGTGACACTTTCACTTCCTAGTTAGATGATCGTGATGGGCATTTAACTGTATGTGGTTCGTTGAGACTTCTTTCAATTCCCGCGCAAGGTGGTCCCAGAAAGCAATTTCAACTTTGAAGCCTTCTGAAATTAGATCAGTTATGACTGGAACGTAGTCTGTATCTCCCGCCACAAGTAAGATTTCGTCCTTCTTTCGGTCAATCACGGTATAGGCGTCTTTTGTAATCCTATGCGCTATCGCAACGTCTACCTTCTTTTCTTGATTGGCAAAATTCTTGTCATAAACCGTTGGGTTAAAGCCTTTTCTTTTCAGCATGTCCCAGAATGTGTCTCCGGGCGGCGGTGATCCCCACAACCTTGCCACGTCCCCCTCGGCGCAAAGAAAATCATAAAGTCTGCCGTAATCTAGTTGCCAAGTGTGATCTACAATTCCGCTACCCATCGCATCGTGGACGTTCTTGGCTAGCCCCTTTTTCACAGCGGATACGCGGCATCCTTCAATATAGATGTTGGAATTGTCGATGTATGCATACGTCACCATGAAGTTCTGCTCCGCCAAATTTTGGGTTCAAAATACTCGCGAAAGCTAGCACGAAGATTTTCGGCATTCTAGGCTTCGAATGTTGTCGCGACGCCTTTGAATTGTCGTCGAACCAAGCATTGAAACGTTTGCTGAAGTCTTGGTTGCTCACATCCCGTTCACGAACGCGTGATGGTTCGTACGCTTCAGCATACAATACAGGATGATTTCATGCTGTAGTGGTTCTGTAAGTTCATTTTAGCGACTGCGTATTTCGCAGAAAAATCAACAACTTACAGAAGGAAGTGGCAGCCCGTAGGGGAGTCGAACCCCTCTTACCTGGTTGAAAACCAGGTGTCCTAACCGATAGACGAACGGGCCACTGCGGGCTTACTAGGCGGAACTGCGCCGGGCTGCAAGAGGGGAAAAGCAGGTTATCTGTCGATTTTTTCGCCCATCAGCGCGATGGCCTGCTGATAGACGCTGGCGGCGTTCCATTCTTTGATGACGGCGTAGTTTGGCTCGCCCTGTTGATAGCCCTGACCGGGTTGCCAGCCCTTTTGGCGCAGGTAGTTGGCGGTGGTGGCCAAGGCGTCTGCAAGGTTGGTCAGGTCGATCTTGCCGTCGCCATCGCCATCCACGCCATATTGCAAGGCGTTGCCGGGCAGGAATTGGGTGTGGCCAAGCTCGCCATGCTTGGCGCCAACCGAACTGGGCGACAGTTCGCCCAGATCAACCAGTTTCAGCGCGCCGATCAGATGCGGGTGGAAATAATCAGACCGGCGGCAATCCCATGTCAGCGTGGCGATGGCAGAGACGACGTTGGTATCGCCCATGAAATGACCAAAGCCGGTTTCCATGCCGTGGATCGCCAGCAAGACCCCGGCGGGCACGCCGTATTGTGCCTCGAGTGCTGCATAAAATTCGGCGTTCTTGGCTTTGCGAGCGCGGCCTTGGGCCACGATGGTATCGGCACCGCGAACTTTAAGGAACTTTTCCAGCGTGTATTTGAAGCTTTTCTGGTTGCGATCAGCGGCGATGGTCGCCTTGGAATAGCTTGCCCCCATCAGCGCCGCCCGGCCCGCTTTGCCGACGCCTTCGGCCTTTGCTTCGGCGGCCATCACCGATTTCCAGTCTTCAAACCCGGCAGAGGTGTTGCCGCAGGGGGCGGCCACGGCGGGCGAGGCAAGCAAAAGCAGCAGCGGAAGGGATTTGATCAACACGGGGGCGGCACCTTGAAAAGGGATTAATTGCGCCACTGTAGCCAAGGCTGGCAGTGACGCAAGCGCCCAAGGCGTCGCGGCTGGGGCACGGCTAGGCGAAGGGGATTGATTTGGCGAAGGGCAGATCGCGCAGGCGTTGCCCGGTAAGCGCGAAAATCGCATTGCCAAGCGCAGGGGCGGCAGGGGGCGTTGCGGGTTCGCCAATGCCACGGATACGGTGCAGGTTTTCCAGCACCTGCACCTGAATGGGCGGGCATTGGTTTATGCGCAGCGGCTCATAATCGTAGAAGGTCTGTTGATCGGCCTTGCCATCGGTGAAGGTGATTTCACCACGGATGGCGGCCGACAGGGCGTAGACCATCGCACCTTGAACCTGGGCTTCGATGTTGCGCAGATCAAGCGCGATGCCAACGTCAACCACCGCCCAAGCGCCAGTCAGGCGAATGCCTGCGGCGGTTTGTTCCACCTCGATCACTTCGGCGCAGGGCACCCCGAACGACATTGAAAACGCAACGCCTTTGGCGCGGTTGGGCAGGGGGCTGCCCCAGTTTGACAGGCTGGCGACGGCGGAAAGCACCGCGCGGCTGGCATCGTCGTCGATCTGGCGAAGCCGGAACTCTAGCGGGTCGGCCTTGGCCAAGTGCGCCAGTTCGTCGATGGCGGTTTCGTGGAAGAACGCGTTTTGCGATGCGCCGACCGAGCGCCAACTGCCGACTGGCACCATGACGGGGGCGCGGTAGCCGGTGACGCGGTGGTTGGCAAAACGGTAAGGTTGTTCCCATGCGCCTTGCACGATGGCACCGTCTGGACCGGGAATCGCATAGCCCAAACGGCCAGCCTGACTTTCGACGACCGAGGAAGACGCGGTGGCGAAATCGAAGGCAGAAATACGGTCGCCTTCAAGTTTGGCGCGCACCCGACCCATCGCTGCGGGGCGATAGGCGTCGTGGGTCATGTCTTCTTCCCGGCTCCATGTCAGCAAGATCGGTGTGCCTTCCATCGCCTGCGCAACACTGATGGCTTGCTTGATGACATCCATTTCGGCGCGCCGACCGAAGCCACCGCCCATCAGCATGGTATTCACGGTGATCGCGCTGGTGGGCAGTCCGGTGAGCGCCGCGCCTTCGGCAAGGATTTGCGTTGGCAGTTGGTTGCCCGCCCAGACCGTCAGCTTGCCGTCTTGCAGGTGGGCGGCGGCGGTCATCGGTTCCATCGTGGCGTGGGCGAGGTAGGGCACGCTATAGGTTGCGTCGAACACATCGCCGGTCAGGGCGGTAGCTACATCGCCGTCGTTGCGATTGGTGCTGTCTTTGGCGGCATCTGTGAAACTGGCGGTCAGCTGGGCGGCGATTTCGGCAGAGGTCGCGGGGTAGGGCGCGGGCTGCCATTCAAAGCTGATCGCGTCGGCGGCTTGCAGGGCGGCCCAAGTGCTGGTGGCGACGACGGCCACGCCATTCGGCAGGGGCACGATCTTTTCAACGCCAGCAACGGTTTGCGCTGCGGTGGCATCATACGAGATCATGGCGGCGCCAAGATGCGGGTTGGTTTTAACGGTGGCAAACCGCATGCCTGCAAGGCGCAGATCGGCGGTATATTGCGCAGTTCCGGTGACTTTGCCGATCATGTCAACGCGGGGTTGCGGGCGGCCCAACAGTTTCCAATCCTTGCGGTCTTTCAGCAGCGGCGCATCGGCCAGTTCGATGCCTGCGACATCCTTTATCAAGTCAAGGTAGCGCAGGCTGCGACCGTCGTTGGCGCTGATAGTGCCGTTTTCGGTTTTCAGATTGCTGGCAGCGACGCCAAGCCGCTGAGCGGCGGCAGTCAGCAAAATGGCGCGGGCGGCGGCCCCGGCTTGCCGCATCTTGTCAAATGCGTCG
>JAHEDL010000432.1 GCA_024641255.1 Pseudorhodobacter sp. | reverse complement strand
CGCGCGCTGATCAAGGCCGAAGGCGAAACCTGCACCAACGCCATCATCTTCTGCAACCGCAAGATGGATGTCGATGTGGTGACGAAGTCGTTGAAAGCGCACGGCTTTAACGCCTCGCCGATCCACGGCGATCTGGATCAGTCGGTGCGCACCAAAACGCTCGATGGCTTCCGTGACGGTTCGGTTCACCTGCTGGTGGCCTCTGACGTGGCCGCACGTGGCTTGGATATTCCCGCCGTCAGCCACGTCTTCAACTTTGATGCGCCGACCCATCCCGAAGATTATGTGCACCGCATTGGCCGCACCGGTCGGGCTGGCCGTCTGGGCAAGGCCTATACCATCGCGGTTCCGGCCGATGAAAAATACATCAACGCCATTGAATCGCTGGTAAAACAGCCGATCCCGCGCGGCGAAGTGCCTGAAGGCGCGCTTGATGGCGCCTCTGACCGTCCAGAACGCCCGCGGGAAGACCGGTCTTCCAGCAGCCGCAGCAGAAGCCGCAACGGCGATCGCAACCGCGCACCGCGCGAAGACAAGCCGGTAGAGGCCGCAGTGGTCGAAGCCGTGGTCGTCGCCGTTGAACCGACAGCAGAGCGTCCTGCCCGTCCCGAACGGCAAGAGCGCGCGCCGCGGCGTGATGATAACCGTCGCGACGACAACCGCCGGGATGAACCGCGCCGCGAAGAACCCCGCCGTGATGAGCGCAGCGAAGACCGCCGGTCAGAACCGCGCCGTGAAACCGACGACCGCCGTAGCGAACCGCGTCGCGATGATCGCCGTGACTATCGCGGTGGCCGCGATCAGGGCGAACGCGTTGTCGGCATGGGCGACCATGTGCCAGACTTCATCCTGCGCAGCTTTGCCATCTCGACCGTGACGGCAGACGAACCCGAAGACGCGCCGGCAACCGGCACCGAAGGCTAACATCGCAAACATGCCAAAAGGGCCTCGCATCGCGCGAGGCCCTTTTGCATTTCCAGCAGTTTTTACGTTTTAACCAGCATCGCAAAGCGTGGTCTTGCCCACCAGCAGGCAGGCAAGACCAAAACCTTGCGGCGTTATTCGGTCGCCAAGCGGCTGACCACCACGATAACCTCGGGCTTCTTGCCAATCTCTTCCATCGCAACCTGCCGAACGATCTTGCGCAGCGCGTCTTCCATCTTGTCGTCATTCGACAAGATCTTGGCACTGGCCCCATCCAAAAACTCGGTCAGTTCTTGCTCCAGCGTTTCCGCCAAAACCCGCTCGCCACGGCCTTTTTCCGGCAGGCCCATCAGTTCGACCCAAGCTTCGCCCAACGGCTTGTCATCCTCGTCCAGAATGACCGTCACCATCGCCAGCCCGTTCAGCGCCATGCGAATCCGGTTGCGCACCACGCCATCCAGCGACCCGATCAGCGCGCTACCGTCCAGATAGGTGCGACCGGCTTCGATATGTTCGGCCAGTTTTGGCACTTCGCCGGTGATGTCCATCATCATCCCGTTGGTCGCCACAGCCGAAGCGATGCCGGCCTCATGCGCAATCCGCGCATGTTCGCGCAGATGCCGGTGTTCGCCGTGCATCGGCAACAGCATGTCCGGCAAGAACAGCCGGTGCACATGCTCTAGATCCGGGCGGTTGGCGTGGCCCGAGACGTGATATTTGCCCGCACTGTCATCAACAATATCAACGCCCATTTGCGAAAACGCATTCACAACCGACAACACACCGCGCTCGTTGCCCGGAATGGTTTTCGATGAAAACAGGAACATATCGCCCTCTTTCATCTCTAGCCCCAGATACTTGCCGCGCGACAATTGCGCCGAAGCCGCCCGGCGTTCGCCCTGACTGCCGGTCACGATCAGCATCAGGTTCTTGCGCGGCACCTCAAGCGCCTCTTCCGGCGTGATCGTGCGCGGGAAACCGGTCAGCACGCCAGTTTCTTCCGCTGCCGACACCATCCGCTTCATCGCCCGGCCCAGCAAACAGACCGAGCGGTTCGCCGCCCGCCCGGCTTCAGCCAACGTCTTCAATCGCGCCACGTTGGACGCAAAGGTGGTTGCCACCACCATGCCACCGGCGCCCTTGATCAGCTCTGCAATCGGGTCTTTCAGCGTGCTTTCCGACCGGCCTTCATGGGTGGAAAACACGTTGGTGGAATCGCACATCAGCGCCTTGACCGGACGCTCTGCCGCAATCGCCTCCATCACCGCGTCGTCCCAGCCTTCGCCAACAATCGGCGTAGCATCGCGCTTGAAGTCGCCCGAATGCACGATCCGCCCCGCAGGCGTATCAATCACCAAAGCAGCACTTTCAGGAATCGAATGCGCCACCGGCACGAATTGCACCTTGAACGGCCCGGCGGTAATCACCTGCGGTCGCGCCTCAACCGTGGTGATCGCGTCCTTCGGATGCCCAGCCTCTTCAAACTTCAACCGGCCAATCGTGGCCGTGAATTTGCGCGCATAGACCGGCTTGCGCAACGCCGGCCACAGATGCGGCAGCGCGCCAATATGGTCTTCGTGGGCGTGGGTGATGAAAATCGCCTCCAGCCGGTCCAACTTGTCGGCCAGCCACGAAATATCGGGCATGATCAGATCAACGCCGGGGCTGCCGTCCATATCGGGAAACGCCACGCCCAGATCAACCAGGATCAGCCGCTCTTTGCCCTTGGGGCCATAGCCGTAAACATAGGCGTTCATGCCGATTTCACCGGCCCCGCCCAAAGGTAGATAGATCAGCCGCTCACCGCTCATGCCGTTTCCTTATTATAGTCGTTGATGAGGACGAGGCCATGCATGGTCAAATCATCCTCGATGCTATGAAATAGTTCAGTTCCTTGCGCGAACAACGAGGCAAGCCCCCCCGTAGCGATGACTTTCATCGGTTGCTCACGCTCGCGCCGCACCTCGCGGACGATGCCTTCGATCAGGCCGATATAGCCCCAATACACCCCAGACTGCATGCAAGCCACCGTATTCGTGCCAATCGCCCGCGTAGGCTTGGTAATATCCACGTGCGGCAGCGCCGCCGCCGCCATATGCAGCGCCTCAAGGCTTAGGTTCACGCCGGGGGCAATCACCCCGCCGACATAGGCGCCATCGGTGTCAACAACGTCAAAGGTGGTCGCGGTGCCAAAATCCACCACGATCAAATTGCCGCCATGCCGATCAAAACCGGCCACGGTATTCACCAAGCGGTCCGGCCCCACCGTGGTGCCTTGATCCACCCGCGGCGGCACCGGCAAGCTGCACTCCGGCTTGCCCACCACCAAGGGGCGGCAATCGAAATACCGGCTGCACAGCACCCGCAAATTGAACACCACCCGCGGCACCGTTGACGAAATGATCGCCTCGGTGATGTTGGCATCGGTCTTGGTCAGCATCAAAAGCGATGACAGCCAGACGAAATATTCATCCGCCGTGCGCTTGTGGTCGGTGGCAATGCGCCAGGTCGCGATAAACTTCTCGCCCGTCCAGATCGAGAAGACCGTGTTGGTGTTGCCGCAGTCGATGGCCAGAAGCATCCTTGCCTCCTGTTATGTGTCACAGCCGCAAAAGGCCGCGCGGTTAGAAAAAGACCTCTGCCGCCGGAATGGCAACGGGCCCCGATGACATCCGCAAGATCAAATTGCCTGCCGGATCAA
>JAHEDL010000429.1 GCA_024641255.1 Pseudorhodobacter sp. | reverse complement strand
CCGCCGCGCCCGGCGCGTTGCCACAGATCAACCGCAGCCCCCATCACCACCCAAGCGCCCAAACCAGCCCCCACCGGCCCCAAGGCCGACCGTCCGGTTTGCACCGCCCAGATCAGCGTAGCCAGCGCCAGCGTCAAAACCAACGGCCCGGTCAACAACCGCAGCACCCGCCGCAGTTCGGCGCGTTTCCACGGCAGCATCGCACCCACCGGCAGAATGATCGCCAAAATCACCATGAAGGGCGGGAAAGCCGCATCAAAAAATGGCTGACCGACCGACAGTTTGCGCTGGAACACCAGCTCTGCCACCAAGGGCCAGATCGTGCCGACAAACACCACAAAGGCCGAAACCGCCAACAGCAGGTTATTGGCAACCAGCGCGGTTTCACGGCTGATCATCGAAAACACGCCCTTTGCATCCAAAGCATTGGCGCGCAGCGCAAAAAGCGTCAGCGCCCCGCCCATGAAGAACGCCAGAATCCCCAAGATGAACACGCCGCGTGCCGGATCATTGGCAAAGGCGTGCACCGAGGTGATGGCCCCCGACCGCACGATGAAAGTGCCGGTCAGTGAAAAGCCAAACGCCAGAATCGCCAGCAAAATCGTCCAGGCCTTCAGGCTTTCGCGCTTTTCCACCACAATCGCCGAATGCAGCAGCCCAGCCGCAATCAGCCAAGGCATGAAGGAGGCGTTTTCCACCGGGTCCCAAAACCAAAACCCGCCCCAACCCAATTCGTAATAGGCCCACCATGACCCCATCGCGATGCCGATGGTCAAAAAGATCCACGCGCCCAAGGTCCATGGCCGCACCCACCGGCCCCAAGCCGCATCAACCCGGCCCTCCAGCAGGGCGGCGATGGCAAAGGAAAAGCTCATCGAAAGCCCGACATAGCCCAGATACAGGAACGGCGGGTGGAACGCCAAACCGGGGTCTTGCAGCAGCGGGTTCAGGTCGTCGCCATTCATCGGCGGGTTGGCAAGGCGCAGGAACGGGTTCGACGTCAGCAGCATAAAGCCCAAAAACGCCACCCCGATCGACCCTTGCACCGCCAGGACCCGCGCTTTCAGCGTGGCAGGCAGGTTGCCGCCAAACCAGGCAGCACAGGCGCCAAAGAACGCCAAAATAAGCACCCACAGCAACAACGACCCTTCGTGGTTGCCCCAGACGCCGGCAAATTGATACAGCATCGGCTTGGTGGTGTGCGAATTTTCGACCACCAGCTTGACCGAAAAGTCATTGCTGACAAAGGCATAGGTCAGGGCTGCGAAAGACGTGGCAATCAGCAGCAACTGGATCACCGCCGCAGGGTCGGCCACCGCCATCAACCGGGTGTCGCGCCGATAAGCCCCCCAAAGCGGCAGCACGGTTTGCACCAGCGCCACCATGAACGCCAGCACCAAGGTGAAATGTCCAAACTCAACAATCATGCCGCGCCTCCTGCCTGAACCCTTCGTATAGGCCAGATCGCGGCGGGCGGAAATGGGCTGCGCGGCATTGTCGCGTTACACATTTCTGTGGTCGCGGGCTTTGCCACAATCGCAGCAAAGCCCGCACCCGTATTATTGCCGGCGCAACCGACCCCGCCGCAGGCTCAAAGCCCGCGCGACAGCGCCGCCACGCCGGTGCGCGCCATTTCGCGCAAGCCCAAAGGCCGCATCAATTCGGCAAAGCTGTCGATCTTTTCCGGCGTGCCGGTCATTTCGAACACAAAGGATTCCAACGTCGAATCAACCACATGCGCCCGGAAAATCTCGGCCAGCCGCAGCGCTTCGATCCGCGCTTCGCCTTTGCCCGCAACCTTCAGCAGCGCCAACTCGCGCTGCACCGCCGGGCCCTCCACCGTAAGGTCATGCACCTCATGCACCGGCACCATCCGCGCCAACTGGCTCTTGATCTGCTCGATCACTTCCGGCGTGCCGGTGGTAACCACGGTGATCCGGCTCAGGTGGCTGGCATGATCCACCTCGGCCACCGTCAGGCTTTCGATGTTGTAGCCACGGCCCGAAAACAGCCCGATCACCCGCGCCAGCACACCGCTTTCGTTATCCACCAGCACCGCAAGCGTGTGGCTTTCAATCACCGGAGCATTCGGGTCGCGCAGCTCATAGGCCGAATGGCTCGATGCGCTTTTCTTGATGTTGAGCGGAGACATGCTGCTCCCTTTCATCTTGGCATAAATATCCTCGGGGGTCCGGGGGGCGAGCCCCCCGGGTCTACGTCTTAAACCAGCACAGCGCCTGCGGCCTTGATCGCGCCTTTGGTATCGGCGTCCCCCAGCAGCATTTCATTGTGCGGTTTGCCCGACGGGATCATCGGGAAGCAGTTTTCATGCTTTTCCACCCGGCAATCAAAGATGAACGGGCCGTCATAGCGGATCATTTCCATGATCGCGTCGTCCAGATCCTTCGGATCGCTCACCTGAATGCCCTTGCAGCCAAAGGCTTCGGCCAGCTTCACGAAATCGGGCAGGCTTTCCGACCAGCTTTGCGAATACCGCTCGCCATGCAGCAGTTCTTGCCATTGGCGCACCATGCCCAGACGTTCGTTGTTCAAGATGAACTGCTTGACGGGCGCGCGGAACTGCATCGCCGTGCCCATTTCTTGCATGTTCATCAACCAGCTGGCTTCGCCCGCCACGTTGATCACCAAAGCGTCCGGATGCGCGATCTGCACACCAACCGACGCGGGCAGGCCATAGCCCATTGTGCCCAAACCACCGCTGGTCATCCACCGGTTCGGTGCTTCAAAGCCCAGATACTGCGCCGCCCACATCTGATGCTGGCCGACTTCGGTGGTGATATAGCGGTCCATGCCCTTGGTCAGCGCCTCAAGCCGCTCCAACGCGTATTGCGGCTTGATCACCGTCGAAGACGGCTTGTAGCTCAGGCATTTCACCGCCCGCCATTCGGCAATCTGCTTCCACCACTTCGCCAGACCGTCCTTGTTGACCTTGCGGCCACGCGCCTTCCACAGCCGCAGCGCGTCTTCCAACACATGACCCACGTCGCCCACGATCGGCACATCCACCCGGATCACCTTGTTGATCGACGACGGGTCAATATCGATATGCACTTTCTTCGAATGCGGGCTGAAATCGGCCAAGCGCCCGGTGATGCGGTCGTCAAACCGCGCGCCGACGTTGATCATCAGATCGCAGCCGTGCATCGCAAGGTTGGCCTCGTAAAGCCCGTGCATCCCCAACATCCCCAGCCAAGCGTTGCCGCTGGCCGGATAAGACCCCAGCCCCATCAGGGTCGAGGTGATCGGAAAGCCGGTGGCTTCGACAAATTCGCGCAGCAACTGGCTTGCCGCCGGACCCGAATTCACCACACCGCCGCCGGTGTAGAAAATCGGCCGCGCGGCGGTTTCCATCATTTCCACCATCGCGGTGATGGCGTCGATATCGCCCTTCACCCGCGGTTGGTAATGCGCAACCTTCGCCGTTTCCATCGGGGTGTAGGTCGCGGTGGCAAACTGCACGTCCTTCGGGATATCAATCAGCACCGGGCCGGGGCGGCCGTGGCTGGCCACATGAAACGCCTGATGAATGGTTTCCGACAGCTTTGCAGTGTCTTTCACCAGCCAGTTATGCTTGGTGCAGGGGCGGGTGATGCCGACGGTATCGGCTTCCTGAAACGCGTC
>JAHEDL010000414.1 GCA_024641255.1 Pseudorhodobacter sp. | reverse complement strand
ACATCGCCGCCCTCGGCTGTCACCGCGCATTTTATGACGGTGCCGGGTGGACAATGCCGAATGGCGTTTTCAATCAGATTGGCAAAACCTTGGGTCAGCAGATCCGTGTCGCCCAGCACCACCGCCGGCCCCGCGCCGTCATACCGCAAGCTCATCGCCGCATCTTCGGCGACATCACCATATACTTCGGCAACCCCCGCCAACAGCGCGGCCACATCAACCGCCGCAAACCTTTCGCGCCGCGCCCCGGCTTCGATCTGCGCAATGCGCAACAAGGCGGCAAAGGTCTGGTCAATAGCCGCACTTTGCGCCAAAGCCGCCGCAAGATCGGCGTCGGCCTCTTGCCCCAAACTGGCCTTGGCCGCCGCCTCTTCGATGTGAATACGCAGCCGGTTTAACGGCGTGCGCAACTCATGCGCGATATCGGCGCTGACCTGCCGCAGCGCCTCGACCAAAGCGGCCAGCCGATCAAGCGCCGCATTCACCGCCCGCGAAATCCGGTCAAGATCATCCCCCCGGCCCGTGACCGGCAGCCGCGCCAGCAGATCGCCCTGCGCCACGCGGGCCGCAGCGGCTTCGGCGGCGGTCATCCGTCGCTGCACCTGCACCGCCAGCAGCGCGCCCACAACAAGCGTCGCCAAAAGCGCCACCAGCGCCGCCCAGCCAAAGGCCCCAAGCACAATGTCCTGCAACCCGTCCAGATCGGCATTGGTCACCCCGACCGTCAGGCGGTAAGGCCCCACCGCCGCCGAAAACAGCCGATAGGACGTGTCTGCCGCCACGCCAAGCCGCGCCGCCGAAATCGTTGACCAACCGGCCGGCACATCGCCTTGGCTGATGTTGCCAGCCAACACCTTGCCAGCCTGATCGCGCAGCAGATAGGCGGTGGCACGGTCGGGGCTGGCGCTGATCCGCGCGGTGAGCGCCTCGATCAGATCAGTTTCATCGCCCTGCAAAATCGTCTGTTGGATGGCCGCAAAAACCTCTGTCACCCGCGCATCCTGCCGCGCCGCAAGCTGGGATCGCATCAACCCATAGCCGACCCCGCTGGCCAGCATAAGCGTTGCCAGAACGCAGAGCGACACCCCAAGCGCCAAGCGAAACGAACTGTGCCGCCACAGATCAGCGGGGCGCATGAAGCGAATAGCCGATGTTTTTGACGGTGTGCAGCAAGGGCTGCGCAAAAGGCTTGTCGATCTTGGCGCGCAACCGGCTGACATGGGTTTCAACAACAGACGTCTTGGGGTCAAAGTGGAAATCCCAAACCCGTTCCAACAGCATGGTGCGCGTCACCACCCGGCCCTCGTTGCGCATCAAAACCTCTAGCAGCGTGAATTCTTTCGGCAAAAGCTCTATCTTCTGCCCCGCCCGCCGTGCCTCGCGGCGCAGCAGATCCAGCTCCAGATCGGCCACCTGCAACGCGGTTTTCACCTCTTGCACCGGCGGACGGCGGGCCAGCGCATTGACCCGCGCCAACAGTTCGGCAAAGGCAAAGGGCTTGGTCAGATAATCATCGCCCCCCGCTTCCAGCCCCTCGACCCGGTCATCAATACCGCCCAGCGCGGTCAGAAACAGCACCGGCGTCTTGCGCCCCGCCGCACGCAGCGCCCGCACCAACGACAACCCGTCAAGCCCCGGCAGCATCCGGTCCACCACCAGCACGTCATAGCTTTCGCGCGTCGCTTCGAACAATCCATCGGTGCCATCGGCCAGCACATTACAGACATGGCCCTGTTCGCTTAGGCCGCGCGCCACATAGGCCGCCGCCGCCGGGTCGTCTTCGATCAGCAAAATACGCATCGGGGGCCCTTGGTGCTGTGGCAGTTTCGCACGTTATGAACGCGGTCTAACACAAGCCTGACCGCCACCATACAAATCTGTAAACCGGCTGACAGTTCGCAGTATGCCCCGGCCCCTAAACCCGCCAGGCCGGCGCAACACCGGCCTGAACCGGAGCCTTTTCGTGAAACAACTTCTTCTTGCCACGGCGCTGATCGCGCTGCCCGTGGCGGCCTTCACCGGCTACAGCGTCTTTGTGACCAAAGCCGCCACAGAGTCGACCGCGCAGTCTGCGGGCCTTGGCGATCTGTCTGCCTTCCGCGCCATCATCACCGATGTGCAAGCCAGTGCGGCCAAGGGCGATCTTGCCGCCGCGAAAACCCGCATCAAAGACTTTGAAATCGCGTGGGATGATAACGAAACCGGCCTGAAACCGCAGGACCCGGCGCATTGGCGCCAGATTGACGATGCCGCCGATGCCACCCTGACGGCCCTGCGCACAACCACGCCTGACCAAAGCGGCGTGATTGCAACCTTGGCCGCACTGCAAGCAACCCTGCAAAGCCCGTCGCAGGTGGTGCAATGACCTTCGCCATGCCCACCCAAGGCCGCAACCGCGTGCCCGCAATCACCGCCGATTTCTGGCTGATCAAACTTATGGCCGTGACTATGGGCGAAACCGCCGCCGATTATCTGGCGGTCAATCTGGGCTTTGGCTTAACCGCAACCTCGCTGATCATGACGGCGGTTCTGATCGGCGCGCTGGTGCTGCAATTTGCACAAAAACGCTATGTGCCTTGGGCCTACTGGCTGGCGGTGGTGCTGATCAGCATCGTTGGCACCTTGGTAACCGATAATCTGGTCGACACCTTCGGCGTGTCGCTGATCACCACCACGGTCGCCTTTACCATCGCCTTGGCCGCAACCTTCGCCTGCTGGTTTGCGTCGGAAAAAACCCTGTCGATCCACGCCATCTTTACCACACGGCGCGAAGCGTTCTACTGGCTGGCCATCCTGTTCACCTTTGCCCTTGGCACAGCTGCGGGTGATCTGGTCGCCGAAAGCTTCGGCCTTGGCTATCTTGCCACCGGAATTCTGTTTGGCATGATCATCGCCTCGCTCAGCTTTGGCTACGTTTTCCTTGGCCTTGATCCGATCCTTGGGTTTTGGCTGGCCTATATCTTCACCCGGCCCTTGGGGGCGTCTTTTGGCGATTTGCTGTCACAGCCAACCCAATACGGCGGGCTTGGCCTTGGCACCATCATCACCAGCGCGCTGTTCTTGGCCGCTATCATCGCCATCGTGATCTGGATGACCCTGACGCGCCGAGGCGCAGAATCGCCCGACGCGCCAGTGGCCTAGTGCAACCCAAACTCGGCCATCAGAACCTTGCGCAGCGCGACAAAGTCTTGGCTGCTGCGATCCTTCGGCTGCGGTAGATCAACCGTGATCAACCGTGGCCGTTGCCCCTTTTCCTTCGGCAAAACCAAAACCCGATCCGCCAGAAAAATCGCCTCTTCAAGGTCATGCGTCACCAGAATCAACGTGACCTTCTCTTCGCGCCAAATCCGTGCAAGTTCATCTTGCATGGTCAGCTTGGTCATCGCATCCAACGCGCCAAGCGGCTCATCCAACAGCAAAATCTCTGGCTGCACGGTCAGGGCACGGGCGATACCCACCCGCTGCGCCATCCCCCCCGACAACTGGCGCGGATAAGCGGTTTCAAAATCGCTTAGGCCAACCAGCCGAATGTAATGCCGCGCCTGCGCCTCGGCTTCGGGCTTTGGCGTGCCGCGCACCTCTAGCCCAAAGGCCACATTGCCCAGCACGGTCAGCCACGGCAGCAGCCGGGGTTCTTGAAAGATGATCGCGCGTTCG
>JAHEDL010000402.1 GCA_024641255.1 Pseudorhodobacter sp. | reverse complement strand
CTGTCGGCGCCCGCGAAGTCGACCGTCAGTTCGGCCAGACCATCGGGGAGAGGTATGCCGTGGCGCAGGGCATCGACCGAGGTGGTGAGCTGGGTTTGCCGCAAGGTTTGAACCGTTTCAACCAGCGGCAGCAAAAGCGCGCCGTCCTGCCAGACCAGACGGCGGGCGAAGGTCATACAGCTGGGGAAGTCGTGGGTCCGCAGCACATAGGCCCAGTTGGCGGCCCAAGCGATGCCGACCGGGCGATCCTGCCAGCGAAAGCTTTGAAACGCATAGCAATCGCCGATGAAGTCCAACTCGCGCCGGGCCAGTTCGGTAAAGACTTGGCCGTCAAAGCGCCCCACCGCGGCGACCGACGGGTTCAACTTGCCGCGCACCGGGGTCTGGTGACCAACAAGGCCAAAGACCAGCGCCCAAAGCCCTTCACCCTGACCATCAAGCGCGATCAGGCAGGGACATTCGGCGGGCACGGCGCGGTCCAGCGGTTCGCGGTGCAGGATGCCGGCATAGTGCCAACCGGTAGCGGCGTCGGGGTCGGTGGTTTGATACAGCAGCACCAAAGCCGAGGTTTCATCCGCGCCGCCAAGCAGCATTTTCCACAGCCCGTCGGGGCCTTTGAAAACGAAGGGATCGCGCAGGTCGCGGCCAAAACCGGGCAGCGCGGGCCTTGTGTCGATCACCGGGGTTGAGGGGCTGGCAGTCAGAAGATCGGTCGAGGTTGCCGTCATCTGCCATTCCTGTTCGGGCAGGCGGCCATCTTCGCGGTCGGTGTGAAACACGCGCAAGCCTTCGGGCGTGGCAATCGCTGTGCCAGAGAACGCGCCGCCTTTTTTTGCGTCATCCGAAAGCATCTCGGCCCGTGGATGCAGGAAGACCGGACGGTGGCTCCAATCGACAAGGTTCGGGCTGACGGCGTGCCCCCAATGCATGGTGTCCCAGCGGTGGGCATGGGGGTAGTGCTGATAGAAAAGGTGGGTCTGGCCCTGACGTTCAATCAGCCCGTTGGGATCGTTCATCCAGCCGAAAGGGGGCGATAGATGCAGGCGAAAGCGGTGGTCGTTGGCCTGCGTCTTGGCCGCGGCATGAAGCAGGCGGATTTCGGGGTGCGCCGGGTCAAAGGCGTAAGCGACCGAAACGGCGGTGTCTTCGCCCCATGTCACACGGGTTTCTCCGCCCGCAGCGATATGCGATTGCATCTGGTAATCGTCCGAGGGCGGGCCTTGCAGCACGGCGTCGCCGACGCTGACACGCGAACCTGCGCCCTTGACCAGTGGCTTTTGCCACAGGTGCAGCACTTCGCCGGGCGCAAGATGCGCTGTGAAACCGAAGCTGGTCATCCCTTGACCCCCGACGAAATCACCGAAGAAACGAACCATTTCTGGAACATCAGGTAAAAGCCCAGAACCGGCGCCATCATCACCACAGAGGCGGCCATCGCGAGGTTCCAATAGGTGCTGTCGGCACCGAAGAAGCCCGCGATGCCCACGGCAATCGGCTTGGCGCTGTTGGATTGGGTGACCAGAAGCGGCCAGAGATACTGGTTCCATGACTCGATCCCCATCAGGATTGCCACGGTGGCAAGCGCAGGCAGGCTGACCGGGATAAACACCTTCCAGTAAATTTCGAACGGTGAGGCGCCATCGACCACTGCGGCATCATAAAGGTCGCGCGGGATCTGGCTAAAGAACTGATACAGCAGAAAGATATAAAGCGGGCTGGCCCAGAACGGCAGGATTTGCGCCGCGAAGGTGTCGGTCAGGCCGATCTTGTTCATGATGTTCAACAGCGGCAGCACGATGGATTCCTGCGGCACGATGTAAAGCCCGATCATCAGCGTTAGAACCAGCGTTCGCCCCTTGATCCCGCCGCAGGCCAGCACGAAGGCCGCCATCGAGTTAAAAAGCATGCCGCCTGCCAGCGTGGCCACCAGAATGAACACCGAGTTCAGCAGGTAGCGCGCGAAGGGCTGGTTGCCGGAAAAGGTCAGGATATCCAGATAGTTCTGCACCGTGGGGTTGGTCACCCAAAACGCCTTGAACGACCCCATTTCGGCAAGGATCTGAAAGCGGTCGGGCTTCAGGCTGGCCACGACCAACAGAAACAGCGGCGAGACGATGACCAGCGTGATCACCGAGATCGACACGAATTTGATCACCGGGAACTTGTCGCTTTCGCCGGGCAGAAGGGAATTGTCGCTCATGTCCGGTCCCTCAGGAAGTAGCGTTGCAGCAGGGAGATGGCCAGCACGATCAAGAACAGGATGACCGCAACCGCCGAGGCGAGGCCCAGCTTTTGGCCGACGAAACCGACGTTATACATGTATTGCACCACGGTATTGGTGCTGTCGCGCGGGCCGCCTTGGGTCAGGATGTTGATCTGGGTGAACAGCTTGAAGGCTTGGATCGTGGTGATGATGATGACGAAGATATTTGTCTGCCGCAGCCCCGGCCACGTCACATAGCGAAACCGCCCCCAAGTCTTGGCGCCATCAAGGCGCGCGGCTTCGTACAGGTCGTTCGGGATGGATTGCAGGCCTGCAAGATAGACCACCATCTGAAAGCCATAGGCCTGCCACGCCGACAACAGCACGATGGCGGGCATTGATGAGCTTTCGGTGCCCAGCCAATCGACCGGGCCAGCCATGCCGAAGGTGACAAAGCCGATGATCTGGTTCAGCGGGCCAGTCGGGAATTGAAAGAGCGTGCCCCAGATTACGCAAACCACGGTCATCGAGGTGATCGCGGGCAAGAACAGTGCGCCGCGGAAGAAGTTTCGAAACGGCAGTTTTTGGTTGATCATCAAGGCCATGGCCAACGCGAAGCCGCATTGCACCGGCACGACCATGGCGGTGAAGCGGGTGACGTTCCACAGCGCTTGCCAGAAAACGGGGTCGGTCAGGACTTCGATGTAATTCTTCAGCCCGACGAATTTGACCGGGCGCGGGATCAGCCGCTCGTTGGTCAGCGAAATCGGGAAAGACATCAGGAAAGGCAAAAGCAGGAACAGCGCCACCACCACGCAGGCGGGCAAGAACATCAGGAATTCCTGCTGGCGCGGCTTCAGCCAGCGCTTTGGGCGCTGCAGGGCGCCGGTTGGGCCTTGGTGCAATGACATAACAAATCCTCCCCCCGGTGGTGGATGCGGGGGAAGCCCCCCGCACCTTTGGTTCAATGCGCCTTATTCTTTCGCGAAGGGCGGATAGCCGTCGTTGTCGGCAATATCGGCGTCAATCGCGGCGGCGGCCTTGGTCAGTTCTTCCTGCGCATCAGCGCCATCAAGGATATTGGTGATGGCGGTTTGCGCAGCCAGCGTGATGGCCGGATAGGCCGGGTGCGGCGGACGCGGCACGGCGGTCTTGGCGGCTTGTTCAAAGGCCACATCCATCGCCCCGCCCGGCGCATAAAGCGGCGAAGCGGCACCAAAGCTCTTCAGCCCCGGGAAGCCGGAATGTTGGCGGTAAGCTTCTTGATAGGCCGGGTCTTGCAGCATGAAGCTGAGGAACTTGCCCGCCATGGCCGGATCGGACGAATCCTTGCTGATGCCATAGATCCAGGTGCCGTTCGGGCTTGCAGCCTTGTCGCCGAATTTGGGCAGCGGCAGCACGATCAGATCGTCGCCCATGACCTTTTCAGCTTCGGCATAGAACCAGAAGCCGCCCCAA
>JAHEDL010000382.1 GCA_024641255.1 Pseudorhodobacter sp. | reverse complement strand
GGCCGGTGCCGTGACCACCAGCAGCGCCAGCACCGTCACGAAAGACATATAGAAATCAAGGTGCTTACCCGAGGTCAGGTAGCAGCTGAGCCAAGTCAGGCCCTCGATCGACTTCGGATCGGCGCAGACAGAAAACATCGGGAATCCTGTGAAAAATAGGCCCCCCAAACAGGTCGGGGGGCCGTATAGTCTGGATGGATTAGAACTTCAGGCCTTCGGCGCCGAAGTACTTTTCGATCAGGGCGTTCAGCGACCCATCGGCTTTCATCGCCGAGATTGCGCCATCAAGCTTGCCCTTCAGTTCGGTGTCGGACTGACGGATGCCAAGGCCAACGCCGCCACCGATCGACACGTCTTCGCCGACGAATTGCAGCTCGCCGTTGGATTCGTCAACGAAGGGACGCAGGTAGTCTTTGTCGGCAAACACAGCCGCCGCTTCGCCATTGCGCACCGCAGCAACGGTTTCGTCCGGCGTCGGGAATTCCAGCAAGGTCGCGCCCGATTCAGCAACGTAAGCCGCCTGAATGGTGGAAACCTGCGCCGAAACCACGCCGGTCTTGATGTCGGCATCAGCCGAAGCTGCGACATAGGCCGAAGCGGCTGGCGGATAGTAGTTCTGGGTGAAGTCGATGACTTTCTTGCGCTCGTCGGTGATCGACATGCCCGCGATGATCACATCGTAGTTGCCCGATTGCAGGTTGGGGATGATGCTGTCCCATTCGTTGGTGGTCCAGGTGCATTCCAAAGCGGCGCGTTTGCAGATTTCGTCACCGAATTCCCGTTCAAAACCAGCGACTTCGCCTTTGTCGTCGATGAAGTTGAAGGGAGGGTAGGCGCCTTCGGTGGCCAGACGCACAACGTCGGCCGAGGCAAAGCCAGCGGTCAGGGCCAGCATGGCCGAAGCAAGAAGCAGTTTTTTCATTTAAGTCCCCTGTTGTTGGATTTGTTTGTTGATTTAGCCCTAAGCCCCTGCGGAAAGGAAGCCGCGCAGGCGTTCGGTTTTCGGATTGCCGAAAAGATCGGCGGGTGCGCCTTCTTCTTCGATCTTGCCCTTGTGCAGAAAGATCACGTGATCTGACACGTCTGCGGCAAGTTTCATGTCGTGGGTCACCAGAATCATCGTGCGGCCTTCATCGGCCAAGGCTTTGATAACCTTGATGACTTCTTGCTCCAGCTCTGGGTCAAGCGCCGAGGTGGGTTCATCGAACAACAGCGCGCGCGGTTCCATGCACAAGGCGCGGGCGATGGCGGCGCGTTGTTGCTGGCCGCCCGACAGCATGGCAGGCCACGCATCGGCCTTGTCGGCGATGCCCACCTTGGCCAGATAGCCGCGCGCCTTTTCTTCGACCTCTTTCGGGTCGCGTTTCAGCACCGTCACCGGCGCTTCCATCACGTTTTGCAGGATGGTCATGTGCGACCACAGGTTAAACTGTTGAAACACCATCGAAAGATTGGTGCGCATCCGGGTGACCTGATCGCGGTCGGCGGGGTGGCGGCCAAGGCCTTCGCCCTTCCAGCGCACCGCTTCGCCTTCGAACTTGATCTCGCCCGACTGCGAATCCTCTAGCAGGTTGCAGCAGCGCAGCAGCGTTGATTTGCCCGACCCCGACGACCCGATCAGCGACACCACATGGCCGCGTGGCGCGACAAGATCGACGCCTTTCAGGACTTCAAGTTGGCCATAGCTTTTGTGCAGATCATGGATTGCGATAACGGGGGTGGTGGATTCGGTCACTGAGCGGCCTTGGTTTTTGAGTATTTGAGCAAATAGGGCGCAGAACCGGACGGTTTGCAACGCATATTCTGCCAGAATTCGCCAAAGAGGCGGGCGAAATGGTTAGGCCGATTGACCGATTTGGTCAGGGCTTGGCGGTGTGGGAACCGCCAGATAGGCCGAAGCCGGCAGCCGCACAAGCCCGCGCAGATGCAACACCGCGCGGTCTTGCGGCGAAAGATCGGCAATTGCGGCGGCGGTGACGGCAAAGAACAGATCGGCGTCGGCACCTTTGGCGGTGATATAGGGCAGCACCGGCGTTGGCGGTGCGGTGCGGCCGATTTCCTTCAGGCTTGCGGTGAAATCGTCATACTGGCACAGCAGCGCCCAAGTCAGCGCATCAAGGGCGGCAAAGTCGGCTTTGCCTTCGACAACAGCAAGCGCCGACAGCCGGTGGCCGCCGCTACAATGCGCTGGCAAAAACCGCAGGCCCAAGGCGGCGGCGTGGTTTTGCGGGGCGGCCCAGCCCGATTGCGACAGCGCTTCGTTATAGGCAAAGGGCGCGCCGGAAAATTCGGCAAGGCTTTGACGCGGATCGGTTTTGCGCGCAACATAGACCGAGGTGTAATGGCCGGGCGGGCAATCGGGCAGGCCGTAGTCCGGCGTGCCGATCAGCGTCACTTTGTCATGGAGTTTGGCGCGAAACGGAAAGCCGCAGGTCTGCGAAAATACCAGATCGGCGGCAGTCCATGCATCCCAGTAGGCGTTTGCGCCACGGGTCAGCGTGTCGGGGGCGGCGATGCCGTGGCTGCGCAGGCCATCGCGGATACCCGCCCACAACCGATCATTCGCGGCGGAAGTTTCGGGGCGGTCATACATGCCAAGCGAGGCGATCATAGCTGTTCTGCCCGTTTGCGGGCATAGGCGGAATCCACATCCGACAGACCCAGCAGGGAGGCGATCTGCCGCAACATCTGGTCTTCGTCGGCGTCGCGGCTGCCATCGGAAAGCGCCACGGCCCACAGCGCCTCTAGCAGCGAGGCGCGGTCTTCCAGCGGCACGGCGGCCTTCAACGCGCGGGTAAAGCGCACGGTGTCGGGGGCCTGAGATTCCAATTCTTCGGCGTCAGAGCGCAGACGTGCGGCGTCAAACGGGCCAAGGTGATGCCGCGCCATCAAGATTTTCTCGATCCGCTCAACCTCTTCCGCCGCGTAAAAGCCATCGGTTTTTGCCACCCGCACCAGCAATGCGGCCAAGGCAAGGCGCGCATCGGGTTCGGGCAGTCGGGACGGGGCGGGCGCCAGAAGGCTGCGAAGGATATCTGCGATCATTGCCCTAGGATATGCGGGCGCAGTCGCGCTGCCAAGGGGGGCATAAGGCGTTGATTTTCAAGCCTTGGTGAGCCGCTTGAACATCGCTTCGATCCGGGCTGCTTCGTCGGCCATGCCAAAGGGCGGGTTGATGACGAACATGCCAGAGCCTTCCATGCGGTGGCCGTCGCGCACCGGCGGAAACCGCACCTCTGACCGCAGCGCGTCAGGGTGGTTTTGTTGCAGCGTTTTCAGCATGTTGATATGCGCACCGCCGGTCAAAAGCGGATACCACAGCGCGATGATGCCGACATTCCATTTGCGATGAATGTTGGCCAGATGCTTCGGGATGGCATCGTAATCGGCCTTCACCTCGTAGCTGGGGTCGATCAGCATCAGGCCACGGCGCGGGGTTGGCGGGGTAAGCGCCAAGGCGGTTTCAAAGCCGTCGCGCTGATAGATATGCGCATCCCACGGATTCATGTGGTGGCGCAAGAACACCACCTCTTGCGGGTGCAATTCGGCCAGATGCATCGTGTCTTGATCGCGCAGCGACAGTGCCGCGATCATCGGCGACCCCGGATAGGCCAGCGGGCCAAAGCTTGACCGCACTTCGCCCAAGCGCTGCCGATAGGGGTGATCGGGCGCAAACCATT
>JAHEDL010000365.1 GCA_024641255.1 Pseudorhodobacter sp. | reverse complement strand
ACTGACCCGCTGGGGTGCGTTTCCGGCGGCGATAACCCTGTGCTAGACCCGTGAAATGAAACCAGCTTTTGCACTAGACTTCCGCGATGACACCATCACCATGTCGCACCGTTCTGGCAACGGCTGGCAGGTGGTTGGGGCGGTGCCGATTGATACGCCCGACCTGACCGAGGCGATAAGATATTTACGCACGACCGCGCTGGGGCTTTCGCCGCGCGGTCTGGCAACCAAACTGATCTTGCCAGAAGATCAGATCCTTTACATCACCGTCGAGGCCCCCGGCCCCGACGACGAAAGCCGCCGTGCGCAGGTGATTGCCGCGCTGGAAGGGCGGACGCCCTATGATGTGGCGGACCTTGCCTTCGACTATTGTGGCAGCGGCCCCGACGTGAAGGTGGCGGTGATCGCCAAGCAAACGCTGGCCGAGGCAGAGGCGTTTGCGGTGGGGCATCGGTTGAACCCGGTGTCGTTTGTGGCGGCCCCTGATACCAGCGTGTTCGACATAGAGCCGTGGTTTGGCCCGACAGCCCACGCTGCGACCTTGCTGACGGCGGGCGATACGGTAGAGCGCGACCACGAAAGCGTTGTGGCCGCACCGATGCGGGTGTTTGTGCCGCCGGTGGTGGAAGAGCCTGCAGTGGCAGAGCCAGTTGCACCAGAGCAAGCCCCTGCAGAACCCGAAGCAATTTTGGCCGCCGAGGCCGATGCGGGTGCGGCGATGGCCGAAGACCCTGCCCCTGAAACCAAGCCTGACCCGGTGCCAGAGCCGGAAGTTGAGCCTGAACCGGAAGTTGAGCCTGAGCCCGAAGTTGAACCGGTGCCAGAGGTTGAACCTGCACCGAAACCGCTGATACCCGAAATCCTGCCAGAGCCGGAATTGCAGCCCGAAGCGGTGCCGCAAGAACTGCCTTTGGCTGCGCCGGAAGTCGAACCTGCTGCGCCGTCAGAACTGCCGTCGTTCGATGCGCCGGAACTGCGGGCTGACCCGCCCGCCGAAGCACCGGCGAAAAACAGCGTTGCGGCGCAAGACCTTATGGATCAACCCGCCACGCTGCGCAAAATGCCGTCACTGCATGACGAAGACGACCGTGATCTGATTGCGGCGTTAAGCGATTCCTTGGCGGCCCCGATCCCGCAGCCTGCCCCGCCGATTGCGGCAACAAAGTCTGCCATGCCCGCAGAGCCAGAAGCCGACGAAGCCCCGATGGCGCTGGATGTGCCGATGGAGGATGACGGCGACGATGATCCACAAGGCGCAAGCGCAATCAAGGCGGCGCTGTCGGCAAAATCGGCGCGGGTGATTGACCCGGCCCTGACCGATGATCTGCCAGAAACGCCCGCGCCTGCGGCGCTGATGGCTTTTGCCTCGCGCCGTCAGGACGACGACACTGCCAGCCATGTGCCCAGCCTGGGGGCGGCAAAGCCAGCGGCACCGCGCCCGGCGGTGCAAAAACCTCTGGCGGCTCCGGTGGCGCGTGCCAGCGCAAGCCGCCCTGACCAGGCGGCGAAGGCCGCAAAGCCAAGCAAATCGGCACTGCACGGGCTAAGTGCGTTTGTTGCGGCATCAGGCGGTTCGGCGGCGAAACCGCGCAGCAAAGTGTCGATCCCCTCGGCCCTGCCGCCCGCAAAAGCTGCCGATGTCGGCCCGCGGTCGCAAGCCATGCCGCCGCGGCCTGCCACGGCGCGGCCACTTACCGGCTTTGCCACCCGCCCGCCGGTGCGGGGCAAGCCACGCTATCTGGGCATCATCCTGACGGTGGTGCTGTTGTTCTTGCTGGCGATGATTGCGGCGTGGTCGTCGTATTCGCTGGGCGCGTGGAACTTTGGCAGCGACCCTGATCCGGTGCAGGTGGTGCAGGCCGACCCTGACCCCGCCGATACATCCAGCGATGTGCCGGACCCGGCAGATGAGATGGCCGCCGATCTGCAAGACCCCGAGGCTTTGGCCGATGGTGCCGCCGCAGATACCGCCGGCCCAGAGGTGGCACCGGATGCCGTCGCGGCAGACAGCGCCGATACGGCGGCCCCCACTGACAGCGCCGCGCCGGATGTTGATCTGGCAACCACCGCGCCGCAGCCTGCGGTGTTGCCAGCCCCGACGGGGCCGGAACCTGCGCCTGCCACCACGCTTGCCAGCGAAGCCACGCAAGCGGCCAACCCCACTACCGGCACGCAGGACGAAATCTTTCTGGCCACCATGGATGCGCCGCCGGTGGCGCCCGATCCGCTGACCTTGCAGCCGCCAGATGCGCGAGGTGATCCGCTTCCGGCGGTGCAACCTGCGCCGCCGCCCTACGGGACGGTTTACCAGTTTGACGCAGCCGGAAAGATACAACCAACGCCCGAGGGGATCATCACTCCCGAGGGCGTTCTGCTTCTGGCGGGTAAGCCAAAGCATGCGCCGGGGCCGCGCCCTGCCAGCGTGATTGCTGCCGCAGCAGCAGCAGCCGCAGCGGCCAACCCGGATGCGGCGCCGCCCGCAGCCTTTGCGCAAGACCCGGCCTTGGTGGGCAAAAAGCCAAAACTGCGCCCCGAAGGCTTGGCCCCGCTGACCACGTCTGATCAGCAAGGGTCGTTGGCCCCTGCCGCCGACAGCCGCCTTGCCGGGGTGCAGCCGTTGCCCCGCCCTGCCGGAGTGGAATCTGCGGCGCGGCAGGCGCAGCAGGCGGCCTCTGCCGCGTCCCTGACCACGCAGGGTGATCTTGCCAACCAAGAGGCCGCCTTGCTGGCCTCTGCCTCTGCCATCGAAATCAGCCGCAGACCAATGCCGCGCCCGGCAGACCTAAGCCGTGCTGTCGAAGCCGCCGTTGCCGCCGCCGTGTTGATGCCAGAACCCGAACCAGAGCCGATTGCCGCTCCAGAACCTGACAAGCAGGCCTCTGCCGAAGCCGACGGCGAACCCGAGACGGCATCCGCCGCCCCCCGCATTCCCACCAAGGCCACCGTGGCCAAACAGGCGACGCTGAAGAACGTCATCAACCTGTCGAAGATCAACCTGATTGGCGTCTATGGCTCGCAAGCGAACCGCTATGCTTTGGTGCGCACCGCCGCAGGACGCTACAAGAAGGTCAAAGTCGGTGACACCATCGACGGCGGCGGCCGCGTTGCCGCGATTACCGCCACCGAAGTGCGCTATCAGAAAGGTGGCAAGCTGGTCACCTTGGCGATGCCGAAGGGTTAAGACGCCTTCAGCACGCCGCGATCCAGTTGATCTTGTTCGATGCTTTCGAACAGCGCGCGGAAGTTGCCCTCGCCAAAGCCATCGTCGCCTTTGCGCTGGATGAATTCGAAAAAGATCGGGCCGATCACGGTTTTCGAAAAGATCTGCAGCAAGATGCGGGTTTCGCCGCCATCCACCACGCCTTCGCCATCAATCAAGATGCCATGTTTGGCCAAAGCCTCCAGCGGTTCTTCGTGGTCGTGCACGCGGGTTTTCGACAGTTGGTAATAGGCCATCGGCGGTTTGGGCATGAAACGCAGGCCGCGCGCGGCGATTTCGTCGGTGGCGGCGTAGATATCATCGCTGCCAACGGCGATGTGCTGAATGCCCTCGCCGTTGTAGCGGCGCAGATATTCAACGATCTGGCCGGTTTCGCCACGATCCTCGTTGATCGGAATGCGAATACGGCCACAAGGCGAAGTGAGCGCACGGCTGTAAAGCCCGGTGAACTTACCTTCGATGTCAAAGAAACGGATCTGCTTGAAG
>JAHEDL010000362.1 GCA_024641255.1 Pseudorhodobacter sp. | reverse complement strand
CCGGACCGCGCTGATTTGCTAGGGGCCATGCTTGCCTTGCTAGGGGCTGCAGTCATCTTGTGGGCGCCGCGCGGCTAGATTTCTGACACTGTGCAATCCGGCAGCAACCGGTCCACATCAGCCAGACGGCACAATTGCGTCGCATCCGTTGTCACCGCAGCGCTTGCGGCCGCTGCACCATAGGCCAGCGCGGCAGCTGAATCTGCGCCTCGTGCAAGGCTAAGCACAAAGCCCGCAACAAAGCTGTCGCCAGCGCCAACTTTTGACACCACCTGCACCTTTGCGGCCTTGGCAAAAAGCCGCCGCCCGGCTTCGGCTAGCACCGACCCGTCAGCACCGCGCGCCACAATCACCCGTTTGGCGACGCCACGCGCCACCAGTTCGCTTGCAAAATCAGCACTTTGCGCGCGAGTTTCCAACTTGCGCCCTGCAAGCTCTTCCGCCTCTTCGCCATCCATTCGCAGCACGAACAACCCCGGAATCGGGTTGTGTACCGCTTCACGCAATGGCGCACCGGAAGTGTCCAGCACCACATTCAGCCCCGGCATCGACCGTGCCAGCCGTGCCGGAAAATCCACCGGCACGCCGGGGGGCTGGCTGCCCGAAATCACCCCAATCGCCCCCGGTCTGGCAGAGGCGCGCAGCAGTAAGAACACCCGTTCTTGATCGGCTTCAGACCAGACCGGGCCGGGCAGCATGAATCGATACTGCCGCCCCGTGCTGCTTTCGGTCACGGTCAGGCTTTGACGGGTTTCGCCCGGCGCGGTAAGCGCAAGAAATGGCACAGATTCTTCGCGGATCAGCCCCGCGAGCCGATCCCCTGTCAGCCCGCCCAAGGCCACCAAAGCCAGACTTTCGCCGCCAAGTGCTGCAATTGCACGGCTTACGTTAAGCCCGCCCCCGCCTGGATCCAACTGTGGTTCCGAACAGCGCAATTTCTGATCCGGCACCAGATGCGGCACAGCCGTGGCCATATCCAGCGCCGGATTAAGGGTGAGCGTAAGAACCGGAATCTGCTCCGAAGTCATCACTTTGCCCTTTTAATTCAGGTGTTATTCCACGATCTCGATGGTGTTCTGAAACGAACCGATCTTGGCCGAGTTCTTGTCGTGCAGGGTGGTTTCCAGAATATAGCGGCCGGGGGTGATGCCGTCCAAGGTGTAGGTCAGGTTGGCCTGAAATTCGCGGTTCTGATAGCGCGAGGTCAGGTCAAGATTGGCCAGTCCGGGCATTTCACCCAACACTTCGCCCGCTTCGGTCGACACCTTCAAATCCACGGTGAAGCCGATGGTGTAAAGCCCGTCGCCGCCCGACCCATAGCCAAAACCGAAGGGCTCAGCATAGATTAGGATCGGTTCGCCGACCTTGAACTTCTCATCCGCGCGCGGGTTGAAAATGCCAAATCCTGCTGCCGGTTCTGTCACCAGCACCGTTTGGTGAATGCCGATGTCTTTGGTGCCATCCCAAACCGTGCCAAACAGCGCCGCAGCGGCATCAACCGCGCCTTTGGAATCGTCTGCGGCGACCAGCCCTTCAATTTCGCTGGCTTTGTCCACAATTGGACCTGCAAGCAACGGCAGCGCCATTAGCGATCCCAAGGCAATACCGGCCAAAATACTGGCTTTTTTCAACATCTTTGTTCTCCATCCACGAAGCGGCTACCAACGCTGCCGCGACGCAGGCATGATAGGCAGGAATTTTCGGCTTGTCCAAAACCGTTGTGCAAAATGCTGGCTATTCCCACCATGGGTCGATGCGGGCAATATCGGCGTCTGACCAGCCAAAATGATGCGCCAATTCGTGTACCAAAACGTGCGACACCAGTTCTTGCAGCGAAACGTCGCCGCGTTCGATCCATTCATCCAGAATCGGGCGGCGGAACAGCCAGATTAAATCGGGGTGAAGAGGTTGATCCGAAATTGATTTTTCGGTCAGCGGAATGCCTTCGTAAAGTCCGGTCAAATCAAACGGGCTTTCGCAGCCAAGGGCCTTCAGCACATCGTCGGCCGCGAAATCTTCGATGCGCAATACGATCCTTGTTGCCGCCTGACGATAGGGTTCGGGCAGGCTTACAACCGCCTCATGCGCCATCTGTTCGATCAGGGCGGCGTCGGGCGCCAGCATTTCAGGCGAAGCATGTGTCATAGCGCCAAGCTAGCTGTGCCAGCAGGATGCGGCAACTGGACAAATCTCGCCCCATATGACAGGGAAGCGGGGTTGCAGGAGAGCCTCCCATGTCCGCTGATACCACCGCCAGACCCACGATCACCCGCTTTGCGCCATCGCCCACCGGATATATCCACGTTGGCAACCTGCGCACGGCGCTTATGAACTATCTGATCGCCCGCAAGTCGGGGGGCAGTTTCATTTTGCGTCTGGATGACACCGATCAGGAACGCTCGAAGCAAGAATATGCCGATGGCATCATGTCCGATCTGGAATGGCTGGGCCTGCACTGGGACCGCGTTGAAAAGCAATCGTTGCGCTTTGATCGCTATCGCGAAGCAGCGGACGATCTGCGGGCGCGCGGGCGATTTTACGAATGTTTCGAAACGCCGGTCGAACTGGACCTGAAGCGCAAAAAACAGCTGAACATGCACAAGCCGCCGGTCTATGACCGCGCATCGCTTGGCCTAAGTGACGAAGACAAAGCCAAGGCCCGCGCCGAAGGCCGCGCCGGTTATTGGCGCTTCTTGCTGAACCAAAACCGCATCGAATGGCCCGATGGTATCTTGGGGCCGATTTCGATTGATGCCGCTTCGGTGTCCGACCCGGTGCTGATCCGCGCTGACGGTCAGGTGCTTTATACCTTTGCAAGCTCGGTTGATGATATCGACATGGGGGTGACGTTCATCGTGCGCGGTGCCGACCATGTCACCAACACCGCCACTCAGATTCAGATCATGGAAGCAATGGGCGGCACGCCGCCGAATTTTGCGCACCATTCGTTGCTGACTGGTGCTAAGGGCGAAGAATTGTCAAAACGTCTTGGAACGCTGTCGCTGCGCGATCTGCGCGCGCAGGGCGTAGAGCCGATGGCGCTTTTGTCGCTGATGGCGCGGCTTGGGTCTTCGAAGCCGGTCGAACTGGCCACCTCGATGCAAGACCTGATCGACGGGTTCGACATTGGCAGCTTTGGTGCGGCCCCCACCAAGTTCGATGCCGAAGATCTGTTCCCGCTGACCCGCGCTCATGTTCAAAGCCTGCCGCTGCCGGCTGTTGCCGACAAAATCGCGGCGATTGGTGTGCCGGCAGACAAGGCCGAAGCTTTCTGGAACGTGGCCAAGGGCAACATCACCGTGCTGGCCGACCTTGAAGGGTGGTGGACTCTGTTCCGCGATGGTGCCACGCCGCTGGTCGATGACGAAGACAAGGATTTTGTTGCGCAGGCTTTTGCGCTTTTGCCCGAAGGACCGTTCACCACGGCAACGTGGGGCGAATGGACCACGGCAGTAAAAGATGCAACTGGTCGTAAGGGCAAAACCCTGTTCCGCCCGCTGCGCCGCGCTGTCACTGGTCTTGATGCAGGCCCGGAAATGGCCGACGTGATGCCGTTGCTGCAAAAACGGCCGCAGCTTTAAGCGCAATTTCCATCAGTTAGGCGAAATTCCTACGGGGGTCGGCGTTGCCGGCCCCCGTAGTTTTACAAGGCTAGAGGCGCGACGAAAGCACCAGCCAACCCGCGATTTCCGCGACTTGTTGCATC
>JAHEDL010000360.1 GCA_024641255.1 Pseudorhodobacter sp. | reverse complement strand
GCTTTCAGCAGGCGTTCAACGTTGATCCGGCCACGGTCAACGTCAACGGCGGCGCGATTGCAATGGGCCACCCGCTTGGGGCCACCGGGGCGATCATCATCGGCACCTTGCTGGACGAACTTGAACGTCGCGGGAAATCCGTGGGGCTGGCGACGCTGTGCATTGCATCCGGCATGGGTGCCGCAACCCTGATCGAAAGGCTGTAACATGCCAGAAAAGCAGTTCCAGACCATTGGCGATCAACTCACCAAAGCGTTGATTTCAGGTGATTTTGCCCAGTATGCGGCCCTGATGGAACTGCCCATGCGCATCACCCCGCGCGACGGCAAGGCTTATATTTTGGCCGACATGACGGCGCTGAAACAGGATTTCGACCTGTATCATACGATCATCAAGACCCATGGCGTCACCGACATCTATCGCCAGATCCTAAGCTTTGACCGGCAGGCGGACGACAAGATGCTGTTCACCTGCATCACCCATATCTTGGTGCGCGCGCAGCGCATCGTTGAGCCGTTTCAGACCCGCATGACCCTGCATCAGCGGCCCGATGGCTGGCGGATCAGCGAAATCGAAAGTTCGGAAGGCCATATCAACTGGACTTTGGGCAAGGGCCGCATCAGCGCCACCGGCCGGTTTGAAGGCGGAAAGTAAAGGGCACCCAGATGCAAAACCACAATCACAACCGGCCTGCATCCTACGCGCAACGATCTCCGAAAGAACATTTGCGCAAAAATTCGCTCATATGTTCAAAGATTGATTTGTATCAATTCTCTTCCCCCGCGAATTGCGTAAACCACAAATCAGACAAGGATAGAAATTTTCACGCAGAGGGCTGCGATAATGTATTCGGCAGTGCAGGCCACACTTCATGCAATGATCGCGCATTTGAATGCCGACCGTTGGGCAGAGCTGGTCAAAACATACGACTATCCCTTCGTTTTGAACGTGCGCGGCCGCATGATGGTGCTGCATTCGCCGGACGACGCGATGGAGGCGTGGCAGATTTTTCGCGGCTCGATGACCGCCAAGGGCCATATGAGCTCTACCGTGCGGTTGACGGCGCTGGAACTGCCGCGCGCCGGGCGGTTTCGGGCTTGGGCCGAATTGACCCATACCGACGCGGCGGGCGAAATCAGCGGTCAGTCGAAAATCATCTATTACTTCCGCGATCATGGCGATCATCACCGCTTGGAAATGCAAAGCGTGATTGCGCCGGTTTTGCCACGGTTTCAGGCGCTTGCGCAGTCGATCCGCAAGGCATCGTCAGGCGCGGCAGCGGGGCATCACTAGCCAAAGCTTTGCGACGGGCGGTATCACCGCCCCACCACGCCGCGCCCCAGCTTGCACAATCGGGGGGCCGCCATGCCCAAGCTTGATCTGTCGACGGTGCCGGTGAAAACCGGGTCGATTTATCCCGAACCCTATGCCAGCATGATGCAGGGCCGCAGCAGCTTGCGGCTGGGTGATGCCGGTGGGCTGACGCAATTCGGCGTCAATCTGGTCACGCTGGCCCCCGGCGCGCTGTCGTCGCTGCGCCATTGGCACCGCGCCGAAGACGAATTTGTCATGGTGACGGCGGGCGAATGTGTGATGGTCACCGACGCGGGCGAAACCCTGATGCGGGTGGGTGATTGCGCGGCCTTTCCCGCCAACACCGCCGATGGCCACCACTTCATCAACCGCAGTGCTGCCCCCGCCAGCTTTCTGGTGGTCGGGTCGAAAGCGAAGCACGAAGTGGCCACCTATTCCGATGTCGACCTTGTGGTCGAAATCGAAAACGGCAGTGCGACGTTCCGGCACAAAGATGGCTCTGCCTACAAGGCGCCGGTCTGATGCCAAAAATCCAGCTCCCCCCCATCAGCCACGAAGCCGATACGCCGCACCCCGTCTTGGGCGGCGGCGCTGGCCCCTATAGCGTGCAGTTGTTGTCAGACCCCGGCGGCCTAAGCCAGTTCGGCGCGTTTATCGAAACCCTGCCGCCCGGCTCTCGGTCAAGCTTTCGGCACTGGCACGAAACCGAAGACGAAATGATCTATGTGCTGTCGGGCGAACTGGTGCTGGTCGAAGACCACGAAACGCCGCTGCGCGCGGGCGATGCGGCGGCTTGGCCCGCCGGGCAGCCAATTGGCCACTGCCTTGCCAACCGCAGCGCGGCGCCTGCGTCTTATCTGGTGATCGGCACCCGCAATCGCACTGACATCATCCACTATCCAGACCACGATCTGGTCAGCCACAAAGACGGCGCCGCGCGCCGCTACACCCATGCCGACGGCACCCCCCGCAGTTACGGAGACAACACATGACCGATTTCACCGCAAAAACCGACGCCGACGGCATCACCACCCTGATCTGGGACCTCGCCGGGAAATCGATGAACGTGATGTCCACCGATGCCTTCGCGCAGCTTTCGGGCCTGATCGACACGGCGCTTGCCGATCCGGCGGTGAAAGGGGTGATCATCACCTCTGGCAAAGCCGATTTTGCCGGCGGCATGGATCTGAACGTCATCGCGCAGATGCGGGCCGGTGGCGCCGCGGCGATCTTTGAAGGCGTGATGCAGATGCACAAGGTGCTGCGCAAGATCGAACGCGCGGGCATGGACGCCAAGACCAACAAGGGCGGCAAACCGATTGTGGCCGCCCTGCCCGGCACCGCGCTTGGCATCGGGCTTGAACTGCCGCTGGCCTGCCACCGCATCTTTGCCGCCGACAATCCCAAGGCCAAGATCGGCCTGCCCGAAATCATGGTCGGCATCTTCCCCGGCGCAGGCGGCACCACGCGCTTGGTGCGCAAAATGGGCGCGATGATGGCCGCGCCCTTCCTGCTGGAAGGCAAGCTTTCCGACCCGAAAGCGGCGAAAGCCGCTGGCCTGATTGATGAAGTGGTGGCCCCCGAAGCGCTGCTGGTGCGCGCCAAGGAATGGATACTGGCGGCAAAGGATGCCGATCTGCTGAAACCTTGGGACGACAAAAGCTATAAGATGCCCGGCGGCGCCCCCTATCACCCCGCCGGGTACATGACCTTTGTCGGTGCCAATGCGATGGTTCTGGGCAAGACCATGGGCGTCTACCCCGCCGCGCGCGCACTGCTGGCCGCCGTTTACGAAGGCGCCTTGGTGCCGTTTGACACCGCCCTGAAGATCGAGGCACGGCATTTCACCTCGGTGCTGATGAACCCATCCTCAACCGCGATGATCCGCAGTCTGTTCATCAACAAAGAGGCGCTGGAAAAAGGCGCGAACCGCCCGGCGGTGGCCGATCAATCGGTGAAGAAACTGGGGGTGATCGGCGCGGGCATGATGGGCGCCGGCATCGCCTATGTCGCGGCCAATGCCGGCATTGCGGTGGTGTTGGTCGACGCCACGCAAGAGGCCGCAGATCGCGGCCGCGCCCATTCGGCCGACTTGCTCGACAAAGGCATCCAGCGCCGCAAAATCACGCCGGAAAAGAAAGATCAGGTGCTGTCGCGCATCACCGCCACCGCCGATTACTCCGCGCTGGCGGGATGTGATCTGATCGTCGAAGCGGTGTTCGAAGACCCGAAAATCAAGGCCGATGTTACCGCCAAGGTCGAAGCCGTGACGGGCAGCGATTGCATCTTTGCCACCAACACCTCGACCCTGCCAATCACCGATCTCGCCCGCGCCTCGGCCCGCCCCGAGCAGTTCATCGGCATCCACTTCTTCAGCCCGGTCGACAAGATG
>JAHEDL010000358.1 GCA_024641255.1 Pseudorhodobacter sp. | reverse complement strand
CCGGCGTTGAAAAGGCCGAAGTGGCCGAAACCATTCTGGGCCAGGTGCTGACCGCCGGTCAGGGCCAGAACCCGGCCCGTCAGGCGCATATCCGCGCCGGTCTGGCGAAAGAAGCCAGCGCTTGGTCGTTGAATCAGGTTTGCGGTTCGGGTCTGCGCGCCGTCGCGCTGGGCGCGATGCATGTGCAGCTGGGCGATTCGAACATCGTCGTTGCCGGTGGTCAGGAAAGCATGAGCCTGTCGCCCCACGTTGCGCATCTGCGCGCGGGCCAGAAGATGGGCGACATGAACTTCATCGATTCGATGATCAAAGATGGTCTGTGGGATGCCTTCAACGGCTATCACATGGGGATCACCGCCGAAAACGTCGCAAACCAGTGGCAGATCAGCCGCGAAATGCAGGACGCTTTCGCGCTGGCCAGCCAGAACAAAGCGGAAGCCGCGCAAAAGGCTGGCAAGTTCAAGGACGAGATCATTGCTTTCACCATCAAGACCCGTAAGGGCGACGTGGTGGTGGATGCCGACGAATACATCCGCCACGGCGCCACGCTTGAATCGATGCAAAAGCTGCGTCCTGCCTTCACCAAGGACGGTTCGGTGACGGCGGCGAACGCATCGGGGCTGAACGATGGTGCTGCAGCCGTGCTGCTGATGACCGAAGAAGAAGCGGCCAAGCGTGGTCTGAAGCCGCTGGCACGGATTGCGTCTTATGCAACGGCCGGTCTTGACCCGTCGATCATGGGCGTTGGCCCTATCCATGCAAGCCGCAAGGCGCTGGACAAGGCGGGCTGGAAGGTTGGCGATCTGGATCTGGTGGAAGCCAACGAAGCGTTTGCCGCGCAGGCTTGTGCCGTGAACAAAGACATGGGCTGGGACCCGGCGATTGTGAACGTCAACGGCGGCGCGATTGCGATCGGCCACCCGATTGGCGCTTCGGGCGCGCGGATCTTGAACACGCTGATCCATGAAATGGGGCGTCGCGGGTCGAAAAAAGGTCTGGCGACGCTGTGCATCGGCGGTGGCATGGGCGTTGCGATGTGCCTTGAGCGTGCGTAACCTTTTGCGACAGATTGCTACAAATTGATGAAAACGGGCGCAATTTTATTGCGCCCGTTTTTGTGTTTGGGTAACAGACTTTCAAAGCATCGCCTTGGAGGAGGAAAACATGGCAAAGGTTGCACTGGTAACGGGTGGGTCGCGCGGGATTGGCGCCGCGATTTCGGTAGCGCTGAAAGCGGCAGGGTATACGGTTGCGGCAAACTATGCTGGCAATGACGAGGCGGCAGCGGCTTTCACCAAAGAAACCGGCATCGCCACCTATAAATGGTCAGTTGCAGATTATGACGCCTGCGTGGCGGGCATTGCCAAGGTCGAGGCTGATCTTGGCCCGGTTTCGGTGCTGGTGAACAACGCCGGGATCACCCGCGATTCGATGTTCCACAAGATGACCCCCGGTCAGTGGAAAGAAGTGATCGACACCAACCTGAGCGGCCTTTTCAACATGACCCACCCGCTGTGGTCGGGCATGCGTGATCGCAAGTTTGGCCGCGTGATCAACATTTCGTCGATCAATGGCCAGAAAGGTCAGGCCGGTCAGGTGAACTATTCCGCCGCGAAGTCTGGCGATCTGGGCTTTACCAAAGCGCTGGCTGCTGAAGGCGCGCGCGCAGGCATCACCGTGAACGCGATCTGCCCCGGCTATATCGGCACCGATATGGTGCGCGCGATTGACGAAAAAGTGCTGAACGAACGCATCATCCCGCTGATTCCGGTGGGCCGTCTGGGCGAGCCGGAAGAAATCGCGCGCTGCGTGGTGTTCCTTGCGGCAGACGATGCGGGCTTTATCACCGGTTCGACGCTGTCGGCCAACGGCGGCCAATTCGTGGTCTGATTGCCGATTTGCGATAAGATTTCAAAGGCCTGCCCCTTGGGGTGGGCCTTTTTGCTTGCGGTGCGGGGCGGGCCGCGCATGATGCCTGCCAAGCCAAGAGGGTAAAGATGACACGCAGCAAAGCCACCACCATCGGGTTCACCGCGATTTTGATGTGGGCGCTGCTGGCGCTGTTTACCATCGGGTCGGCCCCGGTGCCGCCGTTTCTGTTGAATGCGCTGTGCTTTGGCGTGGGGGGCAGCATCGGGTTGATCTGGACCGCGCGGCGCGGCTTTGGCGTGCTGCGCAGCGTGTCGTGGAAGGTCTATGCCTTTGGCACGTTGGGGCTTTTTGGCTATCACTTTTTGTATTTCACCGCGTTTCGCCTGTCGCCCACCGCCGAGACCGGGCTGATTGCCTATCTGTGGCCGCTGTTCATCGTGCTGCTGTCAGGGCTGCTGCCGGGCGAACGGTTGGGCGCGCTGCACATCATCGGCGCGCTGATTGCCTTTGCCGGGGCGGCGCTGATTGTGTTGGCGCGCAGTGGCGGCGCGGAAGGGTCGGCGCTGGGGCTGGTGTTGGCCTTTGCCTGTGCGGTGACATGGGCGGCCTATTCGGTGCTGTCGCGGCGGTTGGGCGAGGTGCCCACCGAAAGCGTAACGGTGTTTTGCCTTGCCACGGCGGCACTTTCGGTATTGGCGCATCTGGGGTTGGAGCAAACCGTGTGGCCCAATGGTGCGCTGGGCTGGTTTTCGGTGCTGGCGCTGGGCGTCGGGCCGGTGGGGGCCGCGTTTTTCACATGGGATGTCGGCATGAAAAAAGGCGACATCCAGTTGCTTGGTGTCGCCTCTTATGCCGCGCCGTTGTTGTCAACGCTGGCATTGGTTCTGGCCGGGATCGCGCAGCCGTCTTACGCAATCTTGGCGGCTGCACTGTTGATCACCGGCGGTGCTGCGCTGGCGGCCCGCGCCAGCGCAAATAAGGCTTAATGGCCGCCCAGTTTGCCGATTTCTTCCTTTAGCTTCAGTTTTTGTTTTTTCAGGTCCGCGACATGCAGGTCGTCCACGGCGGGGGCGCGCTGCGCCTTTTCAACCATGATCGACAGGTTTTCGTGCTTCTTCTTCAGTTCGGCGATATGGGAAGCGACGGTCATGCAAGTCCTCCTTGGTATGGGTCCGATAGGGGGATTGCAGCACAGAAAAAGAGTCGTGTCATCAAATCTTCACAGGCCGCGGCAAAATGTTCGCGCGAATTAGCGGAATTCTTCCGACAGCGAGTCGCCGCCGCGCAGCACCGCGTTGGCGCGGGGGGTATAGCTTTCACGGTCGCCGTCATGCGCCGGGCCGTGGTGAATGATGAAGGGCGCCAGCAGACGGAACGCGGCGCGGCCGGTCTTGCGCGCACGCAGCAGGATGCGCAGCGCCGGTTTGCCCTCCCGCGGGGTAAGTGGCAGCACCGAGGCCGAGCCAAGCTTGCTGCCCATCGCGGCCAGAACCTCTGGCAGGCCATCGGCGCCACAGATCAGCGTCAGCCAGCCGCCCGGAGCAAGGCGGCGGGTCGCGGCCTGCACCCAAGCGCCAAGCGGAGTTTCGTCGATCTGCAGGGCGGTGGCGCGGCCTTGGTTGGGGCTGGGCGTGCCGCCGGCGCGATAATAGGGCGGATTGGCGATGACATGGTCAAAATCGACGCGCAGGGCACGCGGCATATCGGCCAGATCGCCTTGGTGCACATCCAGCGCGATGGCGTTTTCAACGGCGTTGCGGCGCGCAAGCGCGGCATAGGCGGGTTGCAGCTCCAGCCCCGAAAGCCGCAAGTCTGGCACCCGGCTGCCAAGGCAA
>JAHEDL010000350.1 GCA_024641255.1 Pseudorhodobacter sp. | reverse complement strand
AGAGCAAGGACACAAAACAAACAGCACACCCGAACTTCGGGCGTATCTGCCGTCTCATCTCCAGAATTTCGTCACAGGCGTCTCAACCCGCTCCCCGCTTCCCAACCACCGCATCGCTGCGTCGCGTCGTCTTCGGTGAGGCAGCTTCTAGGCAATCAACAAATCACCCGCAAGACCAAAAACGCAGTAACATCGCTTTTTCTTCATACACCCAATATATACTCAACGTTTCATAGCAAAACGCCCCCCAAATACCCAAACCGCAAAACCCGAAACCGCAGGTCCCGCCGAATCCCCTCAGAATCGGCCGAAGCTTTCGACTCATTTCCCCGCAACACCACAGTGTGAAACCCCCACAACACGCTCTGCGCTTGAATTACGCGGGCTTGCCCGACTAGATACAGGCGCCCGCGCGGGACAGCGCGGCTGCTTGCTGGGTGAAAGGGCAAGACATGTCTCAAGACGCTCTCGTTGAATTGTTGCGCAAGCAGCGCCTTGTGGCCGGTCTATCGCAGACGCCGCGCAAGTCAGGGCAGGATGTGGTGGATTCGCTGGTGCATCGCCAACAGGCGGCAGAGCTGGACGCGCATCTGACCCGCATGTCCCCCGAGGCGATTGCCGCCGTCATCGACACGCTTGATCTGCCCGATGCCACGATTCTATGGGCCGCCCTGCCGCCGTCGCGCACCAGCGATGTGTCGTGGTTTTTAACCGAAGACCGTCGCACCATTCTGGATGGCAGCGCCGAGCCGCGCTTTGGCGAGAACCGCATCACCCTATATGAGCGTATCGAAGGCCGCGTGCGGTTTCGTCAGATCCGCAACGCCGCCGACCTTCTGGGCGCGAAACCGATCTGGATCGACCTGCTAGAGGCCAGCGCCGCCGAACGCCGTCTGATTGGCGCGCATTATAATGTCGACCTGCCCGACCCCGGCGAAGAAACCGACCTAGAGGTCAGCTCGCGGTTTCAGGTGGACGAAGATGGCGCAATCCGGCTGCATTCGAACTTCTTGCTGGACCGTGAAGGTGCCTCGCGCAGCGTGCCGGTGGCTTTCGTCATTCCTGACCAGATTCTGTTTTCGCTGCGCAACGAAGACCTGCCGGTGTTCCGCTTGCTGCGCCGCAGGCTGGCCACCCTGCCGATTGGTGAAAACCAAGACTGCATCGACCTCTTGATTGCGCTTTATGGTGCCGATGTCGAATATTCCGCCGACTCTTTGGAAGACATCTACCGCACGCTTGGCAAGGCCGGGCGCCATGTGCTGTCTGAAACCATGACAGACCAAGAAGCCGCCTCGGTGCTGTCGGAAATCGCCGAAGAAGAAGACCTGAATGGCCGCATCCGGTCGAACATCATGGATACCCAGCGCGCCATCAGCTTTTTGATGCAGGCGCGGCGGCTGCAAAAGGGTCAGGCGTCGGATGCCAAGCAGATCCTGCGCAACATCGACTCTTTGAACAGTCACACCGCCTTCTTGTTTGACAAGATCAACTTCCTGATGGATGCCACCATCGGTTTCATCAACATCAACCAGAACAAGCGCGTGTCGCAGCTGACCGTGTTCGGTCTGGTGTTCATGCCGATCAACATCCTGTCGGGCATGGGCGGCATGTCGGAATTTTCGATGATGACCGCCGGAATGCCCTGGCCCTTGGCCTATGGCGGCTTTCTGGTCGGCTGTCTGTTCGTGGGCTGGCTGACCTTCATCCTGATCCGCCGCGTTGAAACAAAACGTATGCGCAAGGCCAAGCCAGCGGCGGCAAAGTCAAACCTGCTGCGGCTTTGATCGCGGCACCCGCCTTTTAACGCAATAAGGTCCTGACAGGCGCAGCCGCCCCTGCCGCGTCCGCCGTTGCATCGCCATTTCTTGCCGACTGCCTTATCATCGCCCGCCCATCGGCCAATTGTCACGCCCGCGTTACCGCCGCGACAACCCGCCGTCATGAATCCCGCGTATCTGCCGCTGCAACCAATGTGGGGGCCAGTATGCTGAAGGTCGAAAACGTCACACGCCTGTTCGGCCACAAGGCCGCTGTCGACCGTGTCAGCTTTCATGTGCAGGCTTCGGCCTTTGTCGGGGTGATCGGGCGGTCGGGGGCGGGCAAATCGACGCTGCTGCGCATGATGAACCGGCTGACCGATGCCAGCACCGGCGAAATCCAGTTTGAAGGCCGCAACATCCTTACCCTGCAAGGCCGCGAAAAGCGTCGCTGGCAGGGCCAGTGCGCGATGATCTTTCAACAGTTCAATCTGGTGCCGCGTCTGGATGTGGCGTCAAACGTGCTGCACGGGTTGTTGAACCAACGCTCGACGGTTTCGACCCTGTTCAACCTGTGGTCCGATGCCGATATCGGTCGCGCCCTTGCGATCCTTGATCGGCTTGGCATCGCCGAACAGGCCCCCAAACGCGCCGAAGCTTTGTCCGGTGGCCAGCAGCAGCGCGTCGCGATTGCACGGGCGCTGATGCAGGACCCGGCGGTTATTCTGGCCGATGAACCCATCGCCAGCCTTGATCCGATGAACGCACAGGTCGTGATGGATACCCTGCGCCGCATCCACGAAGAAGACGGCCGCATGGTCATCGCCAACCTGCACACGCTGGATACCGCGCGGCGCTACTGCGACCGCGTGATCGGCATGCGCGATGGCCGTGTGGTGTTCGACGGCACGCCTGCGCAACTGACCACCGGCGTCGCCCGCGACATCTACGGCGCCGACGCCTCGTTCAGCGAAGCCACCACCTCCACCGCCCTGCCCGCCGATACGCCCTATGCCACGGCGATGCTGGCCTGATTTTACCCCGGCCCCCGTTGGGCCCAAACCGGAGACGACCATGAAAAAGCTGCTTGCCCTTCTGGCTGCCACCACCTGCATCGGCACCGCCCATGCGCAAGAAATCAAAGAATTCAACATCGGCATTCTGGGCGGCGAAAACGCCCAAGACCGCATGACCTCGAACGAATGCTACCGCGCCGCGATTGAAAAAGAGCTGGGCGTTCCGGTGAAACTGTTCACCCCCGCTGATTATGATGGAGTGATTCAGGGCCTGTTGGGCGGCACGCTTGATATGGCATGGCTGGGCGCTTCGGCCTATGCCAAGATCTACATGACCGACGCCAAAGCCGTCGAAGTCGAACTGACCAAGCAGAACCTGAACGACTCCACCGGCTATTACTCCATCGCCTTCGCCCGCAAAGACAGCGGCATCACCTCGATGGAAGACACCAAGGGCAAAAGCTTTGCCTTCGCCGAACCGAACTCGACCTCGGGCTATCTGGTCCCGGCCGCCGAACTCACCGCCAAATACGGCCCGCTGGACAAGTTCTTCAGCGAAGTCAAAATGTCGGGCGGCCATGAACAGACCATCGTTGGCGTCAACAACGGCGACTTCGACGCTGGCGTGTCTTGGGCCGATGGCGTTGGCAACTGGGAAGACGGCTATTCGTCGGGCGCTTTCCGCAAAGCCGCCGACGCCGGTCTTGTCGACATGAACAACCTTGTCGAACTGTGGCGCTCGTCGCTGATCCCCGAAGGCCCGATGGTGGTGCGCGCCGCCCTTCCGGCTGACGTGAAGGAAAAAGTCACCAAACTGACCGCCGATCTGTGGGAAACCGACAAGGCCTGCGCGTACGGCGTGGCCGCAGGCGACGCCAAAGACTTCGTTCCCGCCAGCCACGACATGTATCTTGGCATCATCGAAGCCCGCAAACTGTCGGGCGAATAAGCT
>JAHEDL010000347.1 GCA_024641255.1 Pseudorhodobacter sp. | reverse complement strand
GTGGCGCTGATCAGCCAGTCTTCGAATATTGTGATCAATTTGGGCATGCAAAAGCGGGCGCTGCCGGTGTCTTATGTGGCGTGCCTGGGCAATGCGGCGGTGGTCGGGTTGGCCGAGCTTGCGGGCGCGGTGTTGGATGATCCGCGGGTGACGGCGCTGGGGCTTTACATCGAAGGCATCGACGATGCGCCGGCTTTTGCTGCTTTGGCCGAGCGCGCGTGGGCGATGGGCAAGGGCATTGCTTGCATCAAGTCGGGCAAGACTGAGTTGTCGCGCACGGCGGCGGCGTCGCATACGGCGTCATTGGCGGGGGGCGGGGCTGCGTCGAGTGCGTTCTTGCGGCAGATCGGCGTGGCGGAGGTGAATACACCGTCGGAGTTGATCGAGACGCTGAAAATTCTGCATGTGCATGGCGCGATTGGCCGCAACTTGTGTTCGCTGTCTTGTTCGGGCGGCGAGGCGGGTTTGGTGGCCGATCTGGCCGCGCCCTATGGGATCGACTTTCCGCCGGTGCCTGCAGCGACAAAGGCGCGGTTGAACGACATCCTTGGCCCGATTGTAACGGTAGCCAACCCATTGGATTACCACACTTTCATCTGGGGGGATGGGCCGCGCACCACGGATGTGTTCACCACGATGCTGCAAGCCTATGACGCGGGGATTTACATCATTGATCCGCCGCGCATCGATCGCTGTGATCCGGCTTGGTATGAACCGGCGCTGAACGCCATTGTGGCGGCGCAGGCCAGCACTGGTAAGCCCGCGTTTCCGGTGGCGTCGATGCCGGAAAACTTTGACGAGGCGCGGGCGATTGGCTTGATGCAGCAGGGCGTCTGCACCTTGATGGGGCTGGAAACCGCCCTTGCTGCGCTGCGGGCGGCGCAAACTCCGGCTGGTGTGGCGGGCTGGCGCCCGGCAGTGGCCTTGCCGTTCCGCGACAGCACCCTGTTGTCAGAGGCTGAGGGCAAGGCACTGCTGGCGGCGGCTGGGGTTGCGGTGCCGCGTGCGGTCAGCGGAACGCTGGCAGAGGTTACGGCGGCTGCGGCGGGGCTGACGGCGCCCTATGCGCTGAAAGGGCTTGGCTTTGCGCATAAGACCGAAGCGGGCGCGGTGCGGCTTGGGCTGACCAGCCTTGACGGACAGGCAGAAATGCCCGGTGCCACCGGCTATTTGCTGGAAGAAATGGTGACGGCGCCGGTTGCCGAAATCTTGCTGGGCCTGCGCCGTGACCCGGTTTATGGCGTCAGCCTGACCTTGGGGATGGGCGGGGTGACTGCCGAAGTTTTGGCCGACACTGTCACCCTGATTTTGCCCGCCAGCGCCGACGAGGTGTTGGCCGAGGCCCGCCAGTTGCGGCTTTGGCCGTTGCTGGACGGCTATCGCGGACGGCCCCGCGCCGACATGGCGGCGGTTGCCGAGATTGCCGTGCGCTTGGGCGCGCTGATGCTGGCCGATGACAGCCTGGAAGAAATTGAAATCAACCCGATCCTTGTGCGCCAATCTGGTGCCGTTGCGGTCGACGCCCTGATCAGAAAGGCTTGATGCTATGGAAATGCGAACCGAAGGCCCGATCAAAACCCGCCGGGAAGGTGCGATCCTTGAGGTCACGCTGGATAGCCCGAAGGCCAACGCGATCAGCCTGAAAACCAGCCGGGTGATGGGGCTGGTGTTTCGCGATTTTCGCGATGACGACAGTTTGCGGGTCTGCATCCTGCGCGCCGAGGGCGAGAAGTTCTTTTGCCCCGGTTGGGATTTGAAGGCTGCTGCCGATGGTGACGCGGTGGACGGTGACTATGGTGTTGGCGGGTTTGGCGGTTTGCAAGAATTGCCAAATCTGAACAAGCCGGTGATTGCCGCGGTGAATGGCATTTGCTGTGGCGGCGGGCTTGAACTGGCGCTGTCGGCGGATCTGATCTTGTGTTCGGCCAACGCGACCTTTGCACTGCCGGAAATCCGGTCGGGCACGGTGGCGGATGCGGCCAGCATCAAATTGCCGAAGCGGATTCCGTATCATGTGGCGATGGATCTGTTGCTTACGGGGCGCTGGATCGATGCCGAAGAGGCGCATCGTTGGGGTATCGTGAAGGAAATCACCTCGTCCGAGGATCTGCTGGCGAAGGCGTGGGATCTGGCGCGGCTGTTGGAATCCGGCCCGCCGCTGGTTTACGCCGCGATCAAAGAAGTGGTGCGCGAGGCGGAAAACATGCGGTTCCAAGATGCGTTGAACCGGGTGACCAAGCGGTTGCTGCCCACGGTGGATAAGCTTTATTCCAGCGAAGATCAGTTGGAAGGCGCGCGCGCCTTTGCGGAAAAACGCGATCCGGTCTGGAAGGGCAAGTAACGGGGCGCGCAACACCACCGGGAGGGTGCGGTTTTTCATCGACGTGGCGGCTGTCTTTGGCCTGATGATGCCGCCACATGGGCGGCTCTGGGCGGCGGGCATTTGGGCGCGGCCCGCTCTGCCGTGGTGGGGTGACGGTTGCCGTGCCGCGCTTTTCTGCGCGGGTTCTGACCTTAGTTAGGCAGCATCGCAATCGAGTAACAATTTTGCGACATTAATTGTCGCAGATTGCGAAGGAAGCCGACGGAGCAGGGGCTACGACTGATCCGCTGGCAGCGGAGGCCCTTATGCACGATACCGATTATATCATTGTGGGCGCAGGATCGGCGGGCTGCGTGCTGGCCGATCGGCTGAGCGAAAACGGCAAGCACAAGGTGACGGTGCTAGAGGCAGGCGGCACCGATTTGCGGTTTTTCGTGCAGCTGCCCTTGGGCTACGGCAAGCTGTTTTATGATCCGGCGGTGAACTGGCTTTACAAGACCGAACCCGACCCCGGTTTGGCGGGCCAGCGCGATCATTGGCCGCGCGGCAAGATTTTGGGCGGATCGTCCTCGATCAACGCGATGGTGTATATTCGCGGGCACAAAGACGATTATGCCGAATGGGGCGCGGAAAATCCGGGCTGGGGCTGGGACGAATGTTTGGGCGCCTACAAGGCGATGGAAGACACCGAAGCGGGCGGCGATGCGTGGCGCGGCAAAGGCGGGCCGCTGTTTATCAGCGAGAACCGCAAGGGCCTGCATTGGCTGGTGGAAGAGTACATCAAGGCCTGCGGTCAGGCGGGGCTGCCCTATAACCGCGATTTCAATGGTGCCGAACAAGAGGGTGCGGGCACCTATCAGATGACGATCAAGAAATCGCGGCGCAATTCGGCGGCGCGGGCGTTCTTGCGACCGGCGATGAAGCGCAAGAACCTGCAGGTGATCAGCCGGGCGCAGGTGACGCGGGTGCTGTTTGACGGCACGCGGGCGGTGGGGGTTGAATATCTGAAAGACGGGCAGCGGTGCGAATTGCGCTGCAACGCCGAGGTGATCTTGTCGGGTGGCGCGATCAATTCGCCGCAGCTTTTGCAGCTTTCGGGCATTGGTCCGGCGGGGCTGTTGCAGCAACACGGGGTTGGGGTGCTGCTGGATAACCCGAATGTGGGCGATCATCTAAGCGACCATCAGGGCATCAACTACACGTGGCGGATGAAGGTGCCGACCTATAACGATCTGCTGCGTCCGTGGTGGGGCAAGCTGTTTGTCGGCGCGCAGTATTTTCTGACCGGCGGTGGGCCGTTGGCAAAGTCGATCAATCATGGTGGCGGGTTCTTCCGCACGCGGGCGGATTTGGCGCGGCCGAACATGCAGCTTTATTTGCAGGCGTTTTCGACTTTGATGCCGAAGGAAGGG
>JAHEDL010000343.1 GCA_024641255.1 Pseudorhodobacter sp. | reverse complement strand
CAAGCCAGGTCAAATCTGCGTCGGCAATGCCCAATTCGGCCAAATGGTCGGCGGTCGCAAACAGATAATCCCGGTTTGGCCCGCGCCCACCGACGGCATGCGCAATGATTTGCGCTTGGTCTTCCAACGGCAAGCCGCCGCAATACTGGTCGTGGTGCGGATCAATCACATATACCAAAGCTAGCAGCTCTTGCCCGTCAGCCAAGCGCAGCGGCAGCCAACGTTCCAGATAGGCCGACGAAATCAGTTCGCGTTCGCGCAGCGCGGCAAGGGTGGCCGCCTCGGCCCCCGGCTGCACCCGAAACGCCACACCGTCGCACACCGCGCCCGCCGCTTCGTCCAGCGCCAACACCAATCCCGGCGCCTCGACAGAACCGCGATGATGGATCGACCGCATGCAAAAGCTGCGATGCCAACCGCTCGCACGGGCAATCTGCCGTTCGGCCACCGGAAAATCCGGGTTCCAGATCAGCGACCCATAGCCAAACACCCACATATCTTCCGCCATGCGCTGGCCCTCCATCAGACAGCGGTGTAAGCAAAGCCGGGCTTGAAGGAAAGGGTTGCGCATGAAGGCGTTGTTGTGGGCGGTACTGGCGGCAACCGGCCTGTGGACCGGCTATTGGTGGGTCGGCGCAAGTTCGATCGAAAGCGCCGTGCAAAGTTGGTTTGCCGAAAACGCCAGTCATGCCAGCACATCGGGGGTCGAAGTGCACGGCATCCCGAACCGCTTCGATCTGACGGTGAACGATGTGGTCTGGTCTGACACAGCGCAGGGCATCACTGTGAAATCCCCCTTTGCGCAAGTCTATGCGATGACGTGGAAGCCGTGGCATGTCATTGCCGCCCTGCCAAGCGGGCAAGAAATTACGCTGCCAGATCAAAAGATTACTGTCGGGTCAGACAGTCTGCGCGCCAGCCTTGAACTGCATCCGTCAACCGCACTTGGGCTTCGCGAAACCGTGGTCGAGGCTAAGGCGCTCAGCCTGACCTCTGATCTGGGTTGGACCGTTGGCGTTGAAGATGCGCGCTTTGCCACGTTGGAAGACCCGACGCCTGCCAACACCCATCGCTTGGGTGTGGCGATTGCCAATATCACCCCGGCCGCGTCGGTGATGCAGGCGCTGGCAAGCACCGATTTGCCGCCGAAACTGGCCGAAATCTATCTGGACGCCCATGCCACACTCAGCGCCCCACTAGACCGTTTTGCCGGCGAAACCCATCCGCAACTGCTTGCGCTGCACCTGACCGAAGCCCGAATGATATGGGGGGCGCTGAAGTTCACCGCCAGCGGCGCTTTGACCGCGCGGTCTGATGGCATCGCCGAAGGTGAAATCGCGTTGCGGGTTGAAGGCTGGCGCCGCTTGCCGCCGGTGCTGGTGGCGCTTGGTTTGGTCAAGCCCGACATCGCCCCCACCGTCGAACGCATGTTGGAAGTGATCGCGGCGCAAAGCCCGGATTTGGATGTGATCAATATCACCCTTAGCTGCCAAGATGGCCGCATGTCGCTTGGCCCGCTGCCGCTTGGGCCCGCGCCGCGCCTGCACTAACGGCAATACGATCCGTTGCGATAAGACGCGGTGTCAAAATGCAGATGGTCTTCGTGATAGCCATCTGACCCCGGCCCCAAAGTCGTGCCAAAGATCCCGCAGGCAGCTTTTTGCGCCTTGCGGATGGTCTTGTTGTAATCGTGTTCGACCGTCCACTCTTTACCGTCTGAAAATACAAACCCTGCAATATCAACAGCTTTGCCGCGCCCATGTTCGGAAATCTTCGCGCCCCGGACATTGTTTCGGGTGCGACACATATAGCTGCCAAAGATGTGCAACTGCACCACTTCGCGGTTGCCGAAGGCCGGGCGCATGCCCTTGTTGATCCAGGTTTTCAACGCCTCGGCGGTGTTGCAATCGAATGTCGCGGGCTGGCTGAAGGGAATACCGGAAATCGCAGTCACCCGCACCGGTTCGTCAACCCCGCATCCCCGCGTGCGCGAGGTGATCGGCGCCAACACCTCGCCGCGAATATCCGGGTCGCCACAGACCGATCCCTTTTTTGACGACCGGTCTTTCTTTGAGCCTTTGCCCGTCTTTGTCTGATCGTCGCTGGCAAGTTGGTCTGGTGCAGCCAGCCCCAAACCTTGCGGGCGCGGCGGCGGCGGCAGGCTGGCGGTCAGCGGCAAAGCAACCTCGTCGGCCAATTGCGGCAGCGGCACCTCAATGCCAACCGGACGCGGCAGCGGGCGGATCACCCGCACCAACGCGCCCTGCTCTGCCGTTTCCGCCACAGGCGCGGGGGTTGGGTCTGGCGCAACAACCGCGCCGGGGCGCGGCAGCGGCAAGATTGAACGTGCAGGCGGTTCGGCCAAAGCGGCGCTGGCAACCAGCGCGCACAGCAAAGCTGGGCCAAACGCCCGCATCGTCAGACCTTGCCCGCAGGTTTTTCAGCCAGCGGCGCACGACCAAAATCGGGCGCAGAGGTATCCTGCCCCGCTTCGATGATGCCACGACGAATGGCACGGGTGCGGGTGAAATAGTCGAACAGATGGTCGCCGTCGCCCATGCGGATCGCGCGTTGCAGCACGAACAATTCTTCGGCAAAACGCCCCAGAATATCCAACACCGCGTCTTTGTTGGTCAAGAACACGTCGCGCCACATCGTCGGGTCGGAAGCGGCAATGCGGGTGAAATCCCGAAAGCCGCTGGCGGAATATTCAATCACTTCCGATTGCGACACCTGCGCCAAGTGATCGGCAACGCCAACCATGGTATAGGCAATCAAGTGCGGCGCATGGCTCACCACCGCCACCACCTGATCGTGGTGCGCTGGGTCCATTGCGTTCACCTTGGCGCCCATGCCTTTCAGCAGCGATTCAAGCCGTGCCAAAGCCACCGCGTCAACCTCTGCCGACGGGGTCAGCAACCACCAGCGGTTGACAAACAGCGTGGCAAAGCCCGACCGCGGTCCCGAATATTCGGTGCCCGCCATCGGGTGACCGGGAATGAAATGCGCAGTTTCGGGAATATGCGGCGCCACGGCGGCAATCACCGCCTGCTTCACCGAGCCCACATCCGTCACCGTGCAGCCAGCCGCCAGATGCGGGCCAATCTCGGCGGCGATCGCGGTCATCGCGCTGACCGGCACCGCCAAAACCACCAGATCAGCACCAGCCACAGCCTCGGCGGCAGTGGCGTAAACCCGGTCGCAAATGCCAATCTCTAGCGCCGTCGCACGGGTTTCGGCCGATTTGGCATGGCCGACAATCTCTGTCACCAAACCATTGGCGCGCATCGCATGCGCCATAGAAGACGCAATCAGGCCAAGCCCGATCAGCGCAACCCGATTATAGATCGGCGCCGTCATTTGACGCCCTTGAACTGCGCAATCGCATGAACAACGCGGCGGCAAGACGCCTCGTCACCGACAGTGATGCGCAAACATTGCGGCAGCTTATAGCTGGTGACGCGCCGCACGATAAGCCCTTGGGCCTGCAAGAACACATCACAGGCCTCGGCCTCTTCCGGGCTGGAAAACCGTGCCAGAATGAAATTGGCAAGCGAGGTGTCCGACGGGATACCCAATTCTGCCAGCGCCTGCGCCAGCCAGTTGCGCATCCGCGCATTGTCGGCACGACAGCGGGTAACGTATTCTTGGTCGCGCACGGCGGCTTCGGCGGTTTCAAGCTGCGTGTTAGACAGGTTGAACGGGCCGCGAATACGGTTCAGCACATCGATGATCGCT
>JAHEDL010000341.1 GCA_024641255.1 Pseudorhodobacter sp. | reverse complement strand
GCATAGTTTTCGGGTAAAACCCGGCTGGAGATCGGGCCGACACGGTTGTGAAGTGCCGTCAGCCATTTCGGCAAGAAGGTCAGCGTTAACGAATGCAGCGCAGTGACCGAAACCTGCGCGGTGGGGCTATCGGTGCGGCCGGCCAAGCCCGCGCGGCTTTGATAGGTTAGGCGGACGATTTCTTCGGCAGATTCGCGAAAGGCGCGGCCATCGTCGGTTAGGCGGATTGGATAGGTGCTGCGGTCCAGCAGATCTGTGCCTAGCCAGACCTCTAACGACCGGATCCGGCGGCTGAAGGCTGATTGCGTGACGTTGCGTTCGCGGGCAGAGGCCGAAAAGCTGTGGGTGGCGGCGAGGCTTAGAAAATCCTCCAGCCATTTCAGTTCCATAGTGCGCGCTCCACGGCAATTGGGACAACCGGCGGTGATTGTGGCTGAGGGCTCTGGTTTCGCCTTACTGCGCCAGTCTGCAAGCCGCCACATCGTGCAAGGATGCACCGCGCCAGCGCGACTGCGCAAGGCTTCCGCTTGGTGGCGCGGCTGCTCTATGCGGCGCAGGGCAATCGTGCGCCGCGTCGATCGAATGGCTTGCGCGCGGCTGCTGCTGCGCGTCAGATGTTTTTGGGGTGTGGCGTGAAATACGTGCTGCGCAATGCGACGGAAAGGGCGGTTATGATTTGGCATCAGTTTAGGGCGCGCTGCGGCGCCAAGCTGTCATGACGCCGCAAGATCGCGCATTTCTGACCGAGTTGTTTCAGGCGGCGGTACGGGCCGCCGATCCGCATGCGGCGTTGCGGGCACATTTGCCGGCGCGGCCAAAAGGGCGGGTGGTGGTGATTGGGGCGGGCAAGGGGGCGGCGCAGCTGGCGGCGGCGTTTGAAGATTTGTGGGATGGGCCGCTGACCGGCGTGGTGGTGACACGCTACGGCTATGGTTGCCCGACGCAGCGGATCAGGGTGCTGGAAGCGGCGCATCCGGTGCCGGATCAGGCGGGTCTTGCGGCTTCGGAGGCGCTGTTTGCGGCGCTGGCGGGGCTGACGGCGGATGATCTGGTGGTGGCCTTGGTCTGCGGCGGCGGATCGGCGCTGTTACCCTGCCCGCCGGGGGATTTGACCTTGGCGGATGAGGCAGCGTTGAATCGGGCGCTGCTGGCCTCGGGCGCGCCTATTTCGGTGATGAACGCCATTCGCAAGCAGGTTTCGGGGATCAAGGGCGGGCGGCTGGCGGCGGCGTGTCATCCGGCGCGGGTGGTTTCGCTGGTGGTGTCGGATGTGCCGGGGGATGATCCAGCGCAGGTGGCGTCGGGGCCGACGGTGCCGGATCTGGTTAGCCGCGAGGAGGCGCGGGCGATGGTGGCGGCGTGGCGGATTGATCTGCCGCCCAAGGTTGCTAACTGGCTGGCGGGTGAGGCGGGGCAGGCACCGGATCCGGCGGATCCGGTTTTTGCGCGGCATGAGGTGCGGGTGATTGCGTCGGCGCGGCTGAGTTTGGAGGCGGCTGCGGTGGTATCGGCGGTGCCTGCGGTGATTTTGTCGGATGCGATTGAGGGTGAGGCGCGCGATGTGGGGCGGGTTCATGCGGCGATTGCGCGCGAGGTGGCGGCGCGGAACCGGCCTTTCGCGCGGCCGGTGGTGATCTTGTCGGGGGGAGAGACGACGGTGACGCTGCGCGGCAAGGGGCGGGGCGGGCGGAATTCGGAGTTTCTGCTGGCGCTGGCCTTGGCTGCCGAGGGCGTGCCGTTTGCGGCGCTGGCGGCGGATACTGATGGGATCGACGGATCGGAGAACAATGCCGGGGCCTTTGCGGATGGGGCGTCGATGGCGCGGCTGCGGGCGGCGGGGAGGGACCCTGCGGCGCTGTTGGCAGGCAATGACGCCTATTCGGCTTTTGCGGCTTTGGGCGATTTGTTCGAGCCGGGGCCGACCGGGACCAATGTGAACGATTTTCGCGCGATTTTGATCCGCTAGGGGCGGTCCCAACTCGGGACCTTTTTTAGATGTTTGTTATCAATGGCTTGACTATGTGGATTTAACGGAAAATTAGCACTTTTCCGAAAAGCGCTGTCATTGCGGCGTTGTGTCGGGCTGATATTTGGCCAGCCAAGCGGGCGGGGTTTTGCGATGATGGACGGCGAAAAAGCGCAGCACGATGCGGCTTGCCACTGCGGCGCGGTGCGGTTTCGGGTTCGATTGCGCGACGGGTTTAACAGCATCCGGCGCTGCACCTGTTCATATTGCCGGATGCGCGGCGCAATTGCGGTTTCGGTCGCGTTGGCGGACATTGAGTTCATCGCTGGCGAAGAAAATCTGACGCTTTATCAATTCAATACCCGCACGGCGCAGCATTATTTCTGCAAGACTTGCGGTATCTATACCCATCATCAGCGCCGGTCTGACCCCAGCCTGTTCGGGGTGAATGTGGCCTGTCTTGACGGCATCAGCCCGTTTGATTTTGCCGAAGTGGTGGTGATGGATGGGGTGGCGCATCCGGCGGATTCTGGTGGTGCAGCCAGATTGGCGGGGGTTTTGCGGTTTGATCCGGCGCGCTGACGCGGGCGTTGGCAGGGCCAAGGTGGCCCCGCCGGTGTGGATTGCGGCGGTGGAATTACACCCGTTCCAGCGCGATGGCGATGCCTTGGCCGACGCCGATGCACATGGTTGACAGCGATCTGCGGCCTGCACCTGCGGCCAGTTCAAGGGCTGCGGTGCCGGTGATGCGGGCGCCCGACATGCCAAGCGGGTGGCCGAGCGCGATGGCGCCGCCGTTGCGGTTAACGCGCGGGTCGTCATCGGCAATGCCAAGCGCGCGCAGGGTGGCAAGGCCCTGCGAGGCGAAGGCTTCGTTCAGCTCGATCACGTCGAAGTCAGCCTGACCCAAGCCCAAGCGTGCCATCAGCTTTTGCGATGCCGGGGCCGGACCAAAGCCCATGATCCGGGGGGCGACGCCTGCGGTGGCCCCGCCCAGCACGCGGGCAATCGGGGTCAGACCGTATTTCTTGGCGACTGCGGCGCTTGCCAAAATCAGCGCGGCGGCCCCATCGTTGACGCCGCTGGCGTTGCCCGCCGTCACGCTGCCGCCTTTGCGGAACGGCGTGCCCAGTTTGGCCAAAGCTTCGATGGTGGTGGCGCGCGGGTGTTCGTCTTGGCCAACCACAACCGCATCGCCCTTGCGTTGCGGGATGGTGACGGCGGTGATTTCGCGCGCCAAGCGACCGTTTTGCTGCGCCGCTGCGGCTTTGGCCTGCGAGCGCAGCGCAAAGGCGTCTTGGTCGGCGCGGCTGATGGCGAAATCTTCGGCGACGTTTTCGCCGGTTTCGGGCATGGATTCGACGCCGTATTGCGCCTTCATCAGCGGATTGACGAAGCGCCAGCCGATGGTGGTATCATAAATTTCGGCGTTGCGGGAAAAGGCGGTGTCGGCTTTGGGCATCACGAAGGGGGCGCGGCTCATGCTTTCGACGCCGCCTGCGATCATCAATTCAGCCTCGCCCGCCTTGATCTGACGCGCGGCAACCAGCACCGCATCCATGCCCGACCCGCAAAGCCGGTTGATCGTGGTGCCGGTGACGCCAACCGGCAGCCCCGCCAGCAGTGCCGACATGCGCGCGACGTTGCGGTTGTCTTCGCCCGCCTGATTGGCGCAGCCAAACACCACGTCATCGACCGCGTCCCAATCGACGCCCGCGTTGCGCGCCATCAGCGCACGCAGCGGCACCGCCCCCAGATCATCGGCCCGCACCGAAGACAGC
>JAHEDL010000337.1 GCA_024641255.1 Pseudorhodobacter sp. | reverse complement strand
TGCCCCCAGATCGCGCCTGTCACCAGCCCGATCAGCGTAAAGGTCAACCCGATCGGCGCCGCAGCCTTGGCCGAAAGCGCCGAAACATGATGGCGGCGCACCAGCCAAATCAGGCTTGTCACCAACATCATCATCCAGGCCGAAATCGCCATCATCGCGGCGGGCACATGCAGGTAAATGATCTTCACCGTCGACCCGAACTTGTCCGCCTCTGGCGTGAAGAACGCCCCCCAAACCAGCCCCACCACAAGACAAACCACCGCAGCCCCGGTCACCCACGGCAGCAAAAAGCTTGACGTTTGCATGAACCGCTTGGGGTTCGCATATTCCCAGATCGACATCGTATTCCTCTTGGCCCGATGGCCCCTTCTAGCACAAGCGCGTCAGCGCAGGTTGACGCGGATTGCCGCAGCCGCCGCAAACGGCAACAGGGCCACCGCCCCCGCCGTGATCCCCGCAAGCAGCGCCAAGGGTGTGCCTACATCCATTCCCGCCAGCCCGCGCTTCACAACTTCGGCACCGAAAATCAGCGTCGGCATGTAAAGCGGCAGCACCAGCAGGCTCATCAGCAAACCGCCACGCTTCAGCCCCACGGTCAGCGCCGCGCCAAACGCGCCAATCACCGACAGCGCGGGCGTCCCCGCCGCAAGGCTGATCACCAACCAGCCATAGCCCGCCAGCGGCAAGTTCAACAACAGCGCCAACACCGGCGCCACCATGACCAACGGCAGCCCCGTCACCAGCCAATGCGCCAGCGCCTTCATTGCCACCACACCCTCCAGCGGCATCGGCGAGGTTGCCAGCAGATCAAGCGAGCCGTCTTCGAAATCCAGCGCGAAAATCCGGTCCAGCGACAACAGGCACGACAGCAGCGCCCCCACCCACAAGATCCCCGGCGCAATCTTGGCCAATATCGCGGGCTCTGGTCCCACCCCCAGCGGCACGATCACCGCCACCAGCAGAAAGAACGCCAGCCCAAGGCCAAAGCCGCCGCCCGCCCGCACCGCAAGCCGCAAATCCCGTGCCAACAGCGCAATCATTCAAACGCCTCGTCAAACGCGCCAACATGGCCCCCCGCGGCCGGTGGCTTGGCGCGATAGGGCGAAAGCTCTAACACATCGGCCTCCAGCCCCAGATCAATATGGGTGGCAATCAACGCCGAACCGCCCTGTTGCAAATGCCGCCGCACCACCGCCGCAAACAACGCCACAGAGTCGGCGTCCAGCGACACCGTCGGCTCGTCCATCACCCAAATCTCGCGCCCCGTCACCAGCAACCGCGCCAAGCCCAGCCGCCGCTTTTGCCCCGCCGAAAGGTTGGCCGCCCGCCGATCCGCCAGCGCGCGCAAATTCATCGCGTCAAGCGCTGCCGCCACATCCGCCGTGCCATAGGCCGCAGCCCAGAACGCCAGATTTTCCGCCACTGTCAGCACGGCTTTCACGCCGTCGGCATGCGCCGCATAGGCCACCGCCTCGGCCCCCGAAACCCGGCCCGCCAGCGCGGGCTGCAACCCCGCCAACGTGCGCAACAACGTGGTCTTGCCAATGCCGTTCGGCCCACGCAGCACCAAGGCCCGCCCCGGCAACAGCCGAAACGACAGCCCTTCCAGCACCGCAACGCCTGCGCGCGCCACCGCAAGATCGTGAACCTGCAACTCCATGCGCCACCCCTACCGCATCCCCCCCGCGCCGAAAAGACCCATCAGACCATGGCCCTTGTCGCCCATCGCACATATATTCATCGCACTGCATTGGAGGATACGATGACCCTGACCACCACCGCTTTCGGCCGCACTGGCAAAACCACCACCCGTCTGGGCTTTGGCGCTTGGGCCATCGGCGGCACTTGGGGCGACGTAACACTTGACGATGCCAAGGCCGCCCTGCACGCCGCGCTTGATGCTGGCATGACCTTTATCGACACCGCCGATGTCTACGGCGACGGTCGGTCAGAACGCATCATTGCCGAGGTGCTGTCCGAACGCAGCGGCGCGCGCCCTTTCGTGGCCACCAAAGCCGGTCGCCGGCTGTCGCCGCATGTGGCGTCGGGCTATACCCAAGCCAACATCGAAGCCTTCATCGACCGATCGCTGCAAAACCTGCGCGTCGAATGCCTTGACCTTGTGCAGTTGCACTGCCCGCCCACCGCCGTCTACAGCAGCCCTGCAATTTATGACGCGATGGCGGCCATCAAGGCCAAGGGCAAAATCGCCGCCTATGGCGTTTCCGTTGAAACCATCGCCGAAGCGACCGAGGCGATAAAACACCCCGGCGTGGTGTCGGTGCAGATCATCTACAACCTGTTCCGCCAGCGTCCGGCGCAGGCGTTCTTCAAAGCCGCGCAAGCCGCCAATGTCGCGGTGATCGCGCGGGTGCCGCTGGCTTCGGGCCTGCTGACGGGTAAGATGAGCGCGCAAAGCCAATTCGCCGCCGACGATCACCGCAGCTTTAACAGAAACGGCGAAGCCTTTGATAAAGGTGAGACTTTCTCGGGTGTGCCCTTCGACGTGGCCCTGCAAGCTGTCGAAGAGTTGCGCCCCCTGGTGCCGCAAGGCGCCAGCATGGCCGAATTCGCCCTGCGCTGGATCTTGATGGAACAGGCCGTCACCGTGGTGATTCCGGGTGCGAAAAACCCCGCTCAGGTGCAAGCCAACGTCAAAGCCGACGCGCTTGCCGCACTTTCCCCCGCAACCATGGACGCCGCGCGCGATATCTATCGCCGTCTGATCGCGCCGCATGTCGATCATCTGTGGTAAGCCACCACCCACAGGCAAACAAAAAAAAGCGGCGCCCTGTTTGGGGCGCCGCTTTTTATTAAACCACACTGGAACCCGCGCAGGTCACACCGGCAACAACGCCGCCGCAATCCGCCGCCCTTCACCCAGCAGCACGTTATAGGTGCGGCAGGCAGCGGGGGTGTTCATCGGCTCTACACCAATGCCTTGCGCTTCCAACGCCTCGCGGAAGGCTTTCGGCACCACCGAAATCTCGGCCCCCAGCCCCACCAGCAAAACGTCGATCTTGCCCACCAAAGCCAAAGGCGACGCCATATCCTGCAATCCGCCCCACGCCCCGGCATCCCACGGCGTCACCAAAGACGCGCCGCGCAGCACATGCGTGCCAACCCGGAAAAAGCCCGGCCCATAGCCTTCAATCGCTAGGGCCGCGCCATAGGTGATCTCGGTCAGGCGCATGGCTCAGGCGTCGATATTGGCGAATTCGTGATCAGACGGCTTGCCATTCTTCGGCTTTTCGCTGCGATCAAGACCAATGAACAACACAAGGTTCTTCGCCACATAGACCGACGAATAGGTGCCCAGCAACACGCCCATGAAGATCGCGAAGGAAAATCCGCGGATCACGTCGCCGCCAAACACCATCATCGACCCCACCGCGATCAACGTCGTGATCGATGTCATCAGCGTGCGGCTTAGGGTTTCGTTGACCGACAGGTTCATCACCTCTTTCAACGGCATGGTTTTGTATTTCACCAGGTTTTCGCGCAACCGGTCAAACACCACAACCGTGTCGTTGATCGAATAGCCCAGAATGGTCAGCAGCGCCGCCACGATGGTCAGGTCAAATTTCAACTGGAACAGCGCGAAAATGCCCACCGTGATGAACACGTCATGCAGCAGCGCCAGCACGCCACCAACGGCAAACTGCCATTCGAAGCGCATCCAGATATACAGCATGATACCAATCGAGGTGACAGCCACCGCCAGAACCGAGGTTTTCACCAATTCGCCCGAAACC
>JAHEDL010000330.1 GCA_024641255.1 Pseudorhodobacter sp. | reverse complement strand
CGGCCTTCGGAAAGCGCCACAGCAAAGCCGCCGTTGAACGCATCGCCAGCGCCGGTGGTTTCCACCACTTTGCCCGCCGAAATCACCGGCACATGCACCGACCGACTGCGGTCGCGATAGAGCGCACCCTTTTCGCCCAGCGTGATCACCACCGCCCCAACGCCGCGCGCAAGCAGGGCGTCGGCGGCAATCTCTGCCTCTGCCACGCTAGTTACGGGCAACCCGGTCAGGGCTTCGGTTTCGGATTCGTTGGGGGTCACATAATCGCACAGCGCCAGAATGTCGTCGCCAATGCTGGCGGCGGGGGCGGGGTTCAGAATGGTGGTGACACCTGCCGCGCGGGCAATTTCCAAGCCGCGCTTTGCCGCCGGAATCGGCTGTTCCAACTGGGTGACAAACACCGCCGCAGAGCCGATCAGATCAGCCTTTTCTTCAACATCTTGCACCGAAACCCGGCCCGCCGCGCCGGGGGCGACGATGATGGCGTTGTTGCCGGTAGCCTCTTCGATGAAAATATAGGCGGCCCCGGTATAGCTTTCTGGGTCTGGCTTGATTTCGGGGTGCACACCCGCCTTGGCCCAAGTGGATTTGGCAATTTCGGCAAAGGCGTCAACGCCAAGCCGGGTGATGAAATGGGTCTTTCCCCCCGCCATCGCCGCTGCGACGGATTGGTTCGAGCCTTTGCCCCCCGGCCCAAGCACGAAAGAATTGCCCAAGATGGTTTCGCCCATTTTGGGCTGACGCGCGGCGCGATAGGCGGTGTCGGCAACAAAAATGCCCAAGATAACAATCGGTTTCATGATCATGCCTCTGGCGGGACGACGCCCTTGCGGAACATGAAGCAGCCATAGAACCGCCGTTCCCCGGTTTGGATAACGGCATAGGCCTGCCGCGCCATGTCATAAAACGCAAAGCGTTCAATCGAGATCATCGGACGGTCGCTGCCTTCGGCGGCATTGATTTCGGCCTGCACTTCGGCCTGCACCGGCGGAATTTCGTGGGGTGCGCCCACAACTTCCATCCGGCCGGCAAAATCGGGCACGAAGGTATCTAGCGGATAGACCGACAAGATCGCCTGTGCGGCTTCGGCGCTGGTCAGATTATCCATCCGCAGCAGTTTGCCGCTGACGGTGGCGCGCGCAACAGAATCGGATGGGAAGTTGGTGTCGGCCAAAATCAGCACATCGCCGTGGCCCATGGCGCGCAAGGTGCCAAGCACCTCGGCATTCAACCGGGGGTCAATTCCTTTAAGCATGTCGTTCTCCCTTTGCGGCAGAGTGCGCCGGATTTTACCGACGGGTCAAGAGATGCGCGCGCCTGTCGCCTTGTCGAAGATATGCGCAGCGCCCGCATCGGGGGCAAGGGTGATGCTGTCGCCGGGGCGGTAACTGACGCGGTCGCGAAACACGGCTGTCAGGTCTTTGCCGCCAATGCGCGCCACGACATGGGTTTCAGACCCGGTGGGTTCGACAACCGCGATCTTGCCGCTAAGGCCTTGATCTGCAGGGCGGAAATATTCGGGGCGGATGCCGAACACAATGTCTTGGCCTTCGCTTGCCGTGGTGCTGGCGGGCAGCGCAAGCCGGGCGCCTGCCACTTCGGCCATGCCGCCCACAATGCGCCCGTCGATCATGTTCATTGCCGGAGAGCCGATGAAAGAGGCGACGAAGACGTTGGCGGGGCGGTCGTAAAGCTCTAGCGGGGCACCGACCTGTTCGATGCGGCCGCCTTGCATCACCACGATCTTGTCGGCCATCGTCATGGCTTCGATCTGGTCATGGGTGACGTAGACGGTGGTGGTTTTCAGCCGCAGATGCAGCTCTTTGATTTCGGTGCGCATCTGCACGCGCAGCTTGGCATCAAGGTTGGACAGCGGTTCGTCGAACAAGAAAACCTGCGGATCGCGCACGATGGCGCGGCCCATGGCCACGCGTTGGCGTTGACCGCCCGACAGCGCGCGCGGAAACCGGTCAAGATAGGGGGTCAAGCCCAACACTTCGGCGGCGCGTTCGACCTTTTGGCGAATGGCACCCGCCTCCATCCCGCGCATTTTCAGCGCAAAGCCCATGTTGGCGGCGACGGTTTTGTGCGGGTAAAGCGCATAGTTTTGAAACACCATGGCAATGTCGCGTTCAGATGGCGGCAGGTTGTTCACCCGGCGCGGGCCGATGTTGATGTCGCCTGCAGTGATCTCTTCAAGCCCCGCCAACATGCGCAGCAGGGTGGACTTTCCACAACCCGACGGCCCGACCAACACGACAAATTCGCCGTCGGCTATATCAAGGTTCAGCCCGTGAATCACCTGAGCCGCCCCGTAAGCCTTGCGTAAATCGCGGATTGTGACCTCGGCCATCGCTGTCTCTCCCATGCTCGTGCCCAAGGACTAGCGGTTGAAACCGGGTCTGTCCATCAGCTGATCATACTAACATGTTAGAATCTTGACAGGGGCATTTGCATTGGCCAAGCTGTTGCCAAGGAGCGCGATTGAAAGGGGAGGGAGGCCCCTTGCAAGCACAGCCGAAGCACGGCGGGGCGTTCCATTTCCGGTCGATGTGAAAATCAAGTGCCAGCGGATCTTGTGCCGTGAATGGCTGATAAAGGGAGGAGCTACTTTGAAAGTTCAAGTTTACGAAGCCGCTGTCCGGGCCACGCTTAGCCGACGCGGTTTGTTGCGCGGGGCAACTGCCTTGACCGCTTTGGCGATGATGCCCAAGGCGGTGGGCTATGGCCCGGCTGCCGCACAGGATTCGCTGCGGGCGCAGATCTTGGCGATTCCGGGGGTGGGCAATGGCAGCCCGACCGATGCCGATTGGCAAAAAGTCGGCGAGCTTTGCCTTGGCGCCACCAAGGCCAACGTCGCCGAGGGCGAGTTTGCCGGTGTTGAGCTTACCTTCATGGGGTTGAACAACCAAAACCTGCACAACCTGTTGTTCCGCGGCTTCCTTGCCAGCTGGGAGAAATATACCGGCGCCAAGATCAACTGGATCGATCTGGCGCAGGCCGATTATAACCCGCGCCTGCAGCAAGCGATTGCGACCGGCACGGTTGATTTCGACATCATCGAAATGGGCGCGCCGTTTGAAGGCGATACTGCTGGCAAGGGATTGCTGGACGAGATGCCCGATTGGGTGAAAACCCAGATCGAGATGGACGACTATGTGAACTACCTCAAGGCGCCGGTTGGCACCTGGAACGGCAAGACCTATCGCATCACCGTCGATGGCGACTGCCACACCTTCGCCTATCGCAAGGATTATTTCGGCGACGGGTCGATTTCCGGCATGGCCGATGCGCCGACGACCTGGCAACAGGTGCAGGCGGTATCGAAGGCGGTGAAGGGGCAAAAAGACCCGCTGACCGGTCTGGACGCTTTTGGCTATCTTGATCCGCTGAAGGGCTGGGGTGGCTTTGGCTTCTACTTCCTGGAAGACCGCGCCACCGCTTACGTCAAACACCCCGACGATCCGGCATGGCTGTTTGACCCAGACACCATGAAGCCACGCGTCAACAACCCGGGCTGGGTGCAGGCGATCCAAGACGTGATGGACACGATGGCCGAGCTGCCGCCGGATCAGATCAACGCAGACCCCGGCACCACGGCGTTCCAGCAATTCCTTGCTGGCACCGGGTCGATGATCTGCTGGTGGGGCGATGTGGGGTCGAACGCGCGCACCTCTGACAGCTCTGTTGTCGGTGACGTGGTTGGCTTCTCGATCAACCCCGGTTCGGACAAGGTCTACAACGCCAAGACCAGCGCT
>JAHEDL010000326.1 GCA_024641255.1 Pseudorhodobacter sp. | reverse complement strand
TCACCGTGGCTTGCCGGGGTGCCCAATAGCCCGCCAACCACAGCGTCAGCCCGTGGATACCTGCTTTGGTGGTCGAATAGGCCGAAAAGCTTTTGAACGGCATGCCTTCATAAATCTGGTGATGTGGCCCGTTCAATGCGTACATCGATGCCACATTGATCAGCGCCGCCGGATATTTGCCGACAATGTCGCGATCCATTTGCCGGGCGATCATGAAGGCGCCCGTCAAATTGGTGCGCATCGTCCGCTCCCAATCCGAAACCGAGGTGTCGGCAAAGGACGGAAAGCTTTTGCCCGCCCCCATCAACAATTCGCCGGTGATGGCTGCATTGTTCAGCACGACATTCGGCTGCCAGCCATCGGCAAGGATGCGCTTGAAGATCTCGGTAACTTCGTCTTCGTTGCCGACATCAAGGTCGTAAAAGCGAAAATCCGGGTTGGTGCCATGCGCTTCTTTCAGGGCCTCGGCGCGCGCGCCCGGCAGATCAGACGCGATAACGCGCGCGCCTGCGGCCAGCATGCGGCGGACATAGGTCGATCCAAGCACACCGCCAGAGCCGGTTATGAAGATCGTGCGTTCGGCAAGCTGCTTGGTCATGGCGTCCTCATGCGGTTTGTGAAAGGCGGTCCTGCATCAGGAATTCCACCAGTTTGAAGTCAAAGGGGGTGTCGATGTCGACGCAACGCTCGGCGGGCATTTCAAAGGGAATGACGCGGCCTTCATAGATGCTTTTTGCAGTGCGCAGATAATCCGGGGCCACCACATAGGTTGATGCTGCATGTTCGTAGACCTTCGGGGCAGATTGGCGCGACCATACGCCCCCCGGCAACGGCTTTGACACATGCAGCGCGCCGGTTGTGTCGGGTTCAACCAGATTGAAATAGGGGTTCTTGCGGGCTTCGCAGACGCTCATCACCATGTCGGGATGCTGGGCCGCAAACAAATCCAGCGCGCCGTCGATGTCTTCGGGCAAGCGCAGCGGCGAGGTGCAATCCAGGTCAAGAAACGCCGAGGCCGGGCCAACCTTTGTTTCGGCGGCTGCCAGCGCATGTTGCCAAACGCCCCATTTTGGCGCTGCATCGGTGGCAAGATGCGCTGGGCGCAGACCAATGTCCAAAGCGCCTTTGGCAACGGCATGCGCGTAGATTTCTTCGTCATCCGTCGACACCACAACCGCAGTGATACGGGGGTTTTGCAACATTTGATCCAGCGACCAGTCAATCAGCGGCTTGCCGCAGAGCATGCGAAAATTCTTGCCCGGCACGCCCTTTGATCCTTTGCGCGCCCCGATATGGCCGATGATCATGCCCTGCTCTCCTGTTGCCAAGCCGCCCGATTTTGCAGGGGCCACGGGGGGCGTCCTTGCTTGGTGCGGCGATCATTGCGGTTGCGCCATGATCCGTCAACGGGACGGCCATAAAGCGGAAGTTTTGCGGTCGATACCCGAGCCGGACCTGCCCCGCAACCTTTTCACCGCCCCCAGATTCTGATTTGGCCGTATGGCTTGCGGCTAGGGTCGCTTTGCTGGCGAAATTGGGTGCAGTCGGGGTGTATGAACATGGCTTTACCAAAGATAATGGTTGCGCCAAACGGGGCTCGTCTTGGCAAGGCGGATCATCCGGCGCTGCCTGTGACAATTGCGGAAATTGTTGCCTGCGCTGCTGCCTGTTGGCATGCCGGAGCGGGCGGCATTCACGCCCATGTCCGCGATGCCGACGGACAGCATGTGCTTGATGTTGGGCTTTACCGCGAACTGCTTGCAGAACTCGCGCTGGTGGTTCCCGAAATGGCGGTGCAGATCACCACCGAAGCGGTCGGGCGCTATTCGCCTTTGCAACAGCGGCATTTGGTGGAAACTGTGCGCCCCGCGATGGTGTCGGTGGCACTGCGCGAGATTATCGCCGAACCTGATGAGGCATGCACCACGCGTTTTTTCAGCTTTTGCGCCGAAGCCAGCATAGCGGTGCAGCATATTCTTTATACAGCTGCCGAAGTTGATGCGCTTGCGGGCTTGATTGCACGCGGCGTGGTGCCAAAATCCAACCTGCAAATTTTGCATGTCTTGGGCCGGTATAGCGCGGGGCAAGTGTCTGGCCCCGATGATTTGGATCGACCGCTTGCGAGGCAAACTGCGGTGCATTTGTCGGCAGATTGGGCTGTCTGTGCGTTTGGGAAAGCCGAAACCCTCTGTTTGCTGCAAGCCCTGCGCGCTGGCGGAAAGGTTAGGGTCGGGTTTGAAAACAATATCTTGCACCCTGACGGCACCATTGCGCGCGACAACGCCGACCGCGTTCGCAGCATGATCCAATCGGCGCAGGCAGAAGGGCTGCCTTTGTAACCTGCCGACGCGCTTGGCGCTGCCGCTTATTCGCTCTTGCGTTGCCGCAGCCTTTGCGGAAGCCTTCGCGCAAAGGAGATCCCCATGACCGCCCATGATCCGCGCAGCGTCCGGCTTGCTGACTATCGCCCCTTCAGCCACATCGTTGACACGGTCGACCTGACGTTTCGCCTGCACCCAACGGCCACGCGCGTGATCGCGCGACTGGCGCTGCGGCCCAATCCGGCGCGCGAAGGCAATCTTGATCTGCGACTTGATGGCGAAGGCTTGCGGCTGATCTCTTGCGCCCTTGATGGCCAATCCATTGTGGCGCACCCCGATGCAACCGGGCTGATCCTCCCTGCGTCGTTGCTGCCCAATGCGCCTTTCATTCTGGAAACCGAAGTTGAAATCGCGCCCGAAGGCAACACCGCGTTAGAGGGGCTTTACATGTCGAACGGCATGTATTGCACGCAATGCGAGGCAGAGGGCTTTCGCAAGATCACCTTCTACCCAGATCGCCCCGACGTGATGGCACGCTTCAAGGTGCGGATCGAAAGCGATCTTCCGGTGCTGCTGTCAAACGGCAACCCGATTGCAAAGACCGCGACTTGGGCAGAATGGAACGACCCTTGGCCAAAGCCGTGTTACCTGTTTGCTTTGGTGGCGGGCGATCTGGTGGCGCATCCCGGCCAGTTCACCACCAAATCCGGGCGCGCGGTGGCGCTGAATATCTGGGTGCGGCCCGGCGATGAAGGTCGCTGTGCTTGGGGGATGCAGGCGCTAAAGGCGTCGATGAAGTGGGACGAAGATGTCTATGGTCGCGAATATGACTTGGATATTTTCAACATTGTCGCGGTTGATGATTTCAACATGGGCGCCATGGAAAACAAAGGGTTGAACATTTTCAACTCGAAGGCGGTTCTGGCAAGCCCTGATACGGCGACGGATGATGATTTCGCCCGCGTCGAAACCATCATTGCGCATGAGTATTTTCACAACTGGACCGGCAATCGCATCACCTGCCGCGATTGGTTTCAGCTGTGCCTGAAAGAAGGGCTGACGGTGTTTCGCGATCAGCAGTTTTCGGGCGATAGGCGCAGTCATGCGGTCAAACGGATCGAAGATGTGCTGACGCTGCGCGCCCGCCAGTTTCGCGAAGATGGTGGGCCATTGGCGCATGCGGTGCGCCCCGATCAGTATATCGAAATCAACAATTTCTACACCGCGACCGTCTACGAAAAAGGCGCCGAGGTGATCAGCATGTTGAAACAGTTGGTGGGCGACGCCGACTATGCCCGCGCGCTTGACCTGTATTTTGATCGCCACGATGGGCAGGCGGCAACAATCGAAGACTGGCTACAGGTGTTCGAAGATGTCACGGGGCGGGATCTGACCCAGTTCAAGCTTTGGTATACCGAAGCCGGAACGCCGCACCTGA
>JAHEDL010000320.1 GCA_024641255.1 Pseudorhodobacter sp. | reverse complement strand
TATTGTCCACAGATCAGACATAATGATGCCTCAAACCCCGGATAACACTGCTTCTTGCCGCAAGTTTTCAACGCGAACCCCGCGTTAACACTTTCGGCCTAGGGTCAGATGTCGGGCCAAACCCAAGGCGCAGTGCAGGAGGCGGGCCAAAAGGCCAAGCATGATCGCGTTCGAAAATGTCAGCAAGTCCTTCTGGACCGGCAAGTCGCGCAAGGTCATCCTTGACCGCGCCTCTTTCCGGGTCGAGCTTGGCAATTCCCTTGGCATCTTGGCCAAGAACGGCACTGGCAAAACCACGATCATCAACATGATGGCCGGTCTGGAAAAGCCCGACGATGGCAAGGTGTTCCGCACCTCGCGCATCTCGTTTCCCCTGGGCTTCATGGGCGGCATCATTTCCAAACACACCGCCACCGAAAACGCCCGCTACATCGCGCGGCTTTACGGGCTGGACCCCGATTATGTCGAAAGCTTCTGTCGCTGGCTGGCTGGCATTGACGAATATTTCGACATGCCGGTCGGCACCTATTCCTCTGGCATGCGGTCGCGGTTTTCGTTTTCGCTGATGCTGGCGCTGGAATTCGACATCTACCTGATCGACGAAGGTATGCCGTCGTCAACCGACGTTGAATTCAACCGCAAGGCCGGTCAGGTGCTGCGCCAACGCCTGAAAAATGCCACTGTGGTGGTGGTATCGCACCAACCTGCCACGCTTGAAAAGTTCTGCCGTTCCGCCGCCGTGCTGCGCAACGGTCAATTGTACACGTTTGAAACATTGGAAGAGGCGAAGCGGCTTTATGACTACCAAGCTTAGAGTACAGCGGTTCCGCACCCGCCGCCCTGACCCGATCACCGATGTGCCGCCGCGCAAACCCAAGGCGACGCAGATTGACGACAAGGCATTCTTCCCGACCGAAGATGATGACGGCTTTGCGGGCATGACGTTTCCCACCGCCCGCAGCGCGGCGCGCACAGCGCAGGCCGATGAACAGGCGCCCGCCGCAATCGACGCCATCCGCCAAGAGGGGCTGACCGGTCGGCAGTTGCGCATGGCCCGCCGCCTGTCGCAAAAGCACGGGCTGCCCGCCACCTCAGATTTTGATGCCGTCCGCCTGCTGCGTCAGGCCGGAATTGACCCGTTTCAGACCAATTCGGTGCTGGAACTGGTGTCGTCCGCCGATGGCCCGCCGCACCAGCCGCCCGGATCGCGGGCGCTGACCATCACGCCCGGCGGCGATGGCGTGCAACTGCCGCAAACCATCAAACCGATTCAGGTGCCCTCTACCGAACTGCAAGCCGAACGCGCCCATATTGCCGAAGTCGCAAAGATCCAGCGCGATATCGCCGCCCGTCGCCGCAAGAAGTCCCTGCTTCTGATGGCGCGGCTGTTTGTTTTTGTGTTGCTGCCCACCCTGCTTGCCGGGATCTATTACTACACCATCGCCACCCCGATGTATTCGACCCGCACCGAATTCGTCATCCAACAGGCCGATGCCGCCCCCAGCGGTCTGGGCGGCCTGCTGAAAAACTCGCCCCTTGGCAACAGTCAGGATTCGATCGCGGTTCAGGGCTATCTGCAATCGCCCGACGCCATGATGCGGCTGGACGAAGACCTTGGTTTCAAAGCGCATTTTTCCGCGCCCACCATCGACCCGATTCAGCGGCTTGATGCCAACGCCACCAACACCGCGACCTACAAGCTCTATCGCAGCCATGTTAAAATTTCCTACGATCCGACCGAGGGCCTGATCAAGATGGAGGTGATTGCCGCCGACCCGCAAGTCGCCGTCGATTTCTCCAAGGCGCTGATTCACTATGCCGAACAGCAGGTTGATCAGATGACCTCGCGCTTGCGCGACGATCAGATGCAGGGCGCGCGCGAAAGCTATGAAGACGCAGAGAAAAAGCTGCAAATCGCCAATGAAAAAGTGGTCGAATTGCAAGAAAAAAACAAAGTTCTGTCCACCGAACAGGAAATGGCGCTGATCACCGGCCAAATCACACAGTTGGACAGCCAGTTGACGGTGGAAAAACTGTCTTTGGCGCAGATGGAATCCAACCAGAACCCGAACAAGGCCCGGATGGAGCCGGTGAAACGCCGTATCGCCACGCTGGAACTGCAAATTGCCGAAATGCGCGCAAAACTCACCGAAGCGGGCGTCGATGGCCAATCTTTGGCCCGCGTGCAATCCGAACTTCTGGTGGCGCAAGCCGATGCGCAAACCCGGCAATTGTTGCTGGCGCAAACCCTGCAAGCCATGGAACTTGCCCGCACCGAGGCCAACAAGCAAACGCGCTATCTGTCAATCTCGACAAATCCCGTCGCCGCAGACGAAGCCGCCTACCCGCGCGCCTTTGAAAATACTCTTGTGGTGATGCTGATTTTTGCCGGCATCTATCTGATGATCTCGATGACCATTGCGATTTTGCGCGAACAGGTTACAGCCTGACGCCATGATGAAACATGTCTCGATTGGCGGTTTGACCGCAGGAAATGATCTGCCCTTGCTGGTGATTGCGGGGCCGTGTCAGTTGGAAAGTCTTGACCATGCCCAGATGATTGCGGGCACCATGGCCGAGGCGTGCAAAGCTGCCGGTGCGCAATATGTCTTCAAGGCCAGCTATGACAAAGCCAACCGCACCTCGCTGAAGGGCCGGCGCGGTTTGGGCATCGAAGCCGGGTTGAAAGTGCTGGAAGCCGTGCGCGCGACCGGCCTGCCGGTGCTGACCGATGTGCATGACATCGGGCAGGCGCGCGAGGCGGCAAGCCTTGTCGATATCATCCAGATCCCGGCCTTCTTGTGCCGCCAGACTGATCTATTGCTGGCAGCGGGCGAAACCGGCGCGGTGGTGAATATCAAGAAGGGGCAGTTCTTGGCGCCTTGGGATATGGCCAACGTCGCCGACAAGGTCGCCTCGACCGGCAATTCGCGCATCCTTCTGACCGAACGCGGCGTCAGCTTTGGCTACAACACGCTGGTGGCCGATATGCGCAGCCTGCCGATCATGGCGCGCACCGGCTATCCGGTGATCATGGACGCCACCCATTCGGTGCAACAACCCGGCGGCATGGGCGGCTCCAGCGGCGGCCAGCGCGAATTCGCGCCGGTGATGGCACGCGCCGCCGTGTCTTTGGGCATCGCAGGCGTGTTCATCGAAACCCACGAAGACCCCGATTCGGCGCCTTCTGATGGTCCGAACATGATCCATCTGTCGGCGATGCCCGCCTTGGTGGAAAATCTGATGGCCTTCGACCGGCTGGCAAAAGCCAACCCGTTGCACGTCTGATCCGGGGCTTTGCCCCGCAAGATCCGGTTTCGCTGCGGCACAGGCTGTCGCGGCGAAACTTCGGAAAGTGTTAAAAATCCGTTAAATCGGTTTAGTTAAGCATTTGATTTTGCATAACTAAAAAAAGGTCCCGAGTTGGGACCATCAGGCCGCCTGCCCCGCAGCCCAGCCCGAAGACCACGCCCACTGGAAATTATACCCCCCCAGCCAGCCGGTCACATCCACAACTTCGCCGACAAAAAACAGCCCCGGCACCGTCTTGGCCTGCATCGTCCGCCCGTCCAGCGCATCGGTATCCACGCCCCCCAGCGTCACCTCTGCCGTCCGGTAACCCTCTGATCCCACGGGCATCAGCAGCCAGTCCTGCATCAACCGCGCCACCCGTTCCAGATCCGCCGACCCCACCTCTGCCAGCGGTGCCGTGATCCCCGAAACCGCCTCCAGATGCCGCGCCAGCTTCTCCGGCACAATCCGCCCCAGCGCCGTCCGCAG
>JAHEDL010000311.1 GCA_024641255.1 Pseudorhodobacter sp. | reverse complement strand
TCCATCGCCTGCTTTATCCGCGCGCGCAGATGGTCGGGCGGCTGAATTGGCCCGACGCCTTCCGCCGCCATCTGGAATTTCCGCATCGGTTCCGACCAGATCGAAAACAGATAAGGCTGCGGCGTTTCGTAAAACGACGTGGCCACCGCCCAATCCTGATAGGCGGCGTTCCACGGCTTGTAGAAACTGGCCTCGGCAGGCACATGCGCCTGATAAAACCCGCCATTTTCAATATAGCGCTGCATCTGATCGGGGTTGGCATCGCCGCGCCCCGTGGCACTGCCATCGCCGCGATAGCCAATCAGCGGCCCAACACCGGGGCGGCGAATATGGTTCACGATGTAATCGGCGTAATCCTTATAACGCGGACTGCCATCTTCCTTCACCATCGGCGCCAAGCCCAGCCGCGCCCCCAGATCCAGCAGCACCGACTGAAACGGCCGCACATCGCGGTCAGGGTCGATCACCGGCCAGCGGATCGAATCCCCCGCCGCATCCGGTTCCGAAATCGGTCGGTCCAGCAGCGAAATGCAATCGTGCCGTTCCAGATAGGTGGTGTCGGGCAAGATCAGGTCGGCATAGGCCACCATTTCCGACGCATAGGCATCCGAATAGATGATCCGCGGGATCACATATTCCCCCGACGCATCTTGGTCGGTCAGCATCTCCATGACGCGGGTGGTATTCATCGACGAATTCCACGCCATATTCGCCATGTAAAGGAACATGGTGTCGATCTTATAGGGGTCGCCCGCATGCGCGTTGGGGATCAGCATATGCATCAGCCCATGCGCCGAAAACGGGTTTTCCCAAGTAAACGCCTTATCAATCCGCGCCGGGCTGCCATCTTCGCGCAGCGCAAGGTTTTCCGGCCCGCGCACATAGCCCAGATGCGGCCCCGACAACGGTTTGCCGGGGGCGGTGACGAAATGCGGCGTCGGATGCGCCTCCATCGGCTTGGGGTAAGGCGGCTTTAACCGATAGCCGCCCGGAACCTCGACGGTGCCCAGAACGATCTGCAAAAGATGCAGCGCGCGCGCGGTTTGAAAACCGTTCGAATGCGCCGAAATCCCGCGCATCGCATGGAACGAAACCGGTCGCCCCGGCATCGTCTTATGGTGATTGCCGCGAAAATCCGTCCATTCCTGCGCCAGTTCAATCGCTTCGTCAAAGGCAACCCGCGCCATTTCCGCCGCCAAGCCGCGAATACGTTCGGCCGGAATTCCACAGCGCGCAGCAACCGCTTCGGGCGCATATTCTGGGGCCAGATAGCGTTCGGCCATATGCTGAAACACCGTGCGGTTGCCTTGGTAGGTGGCGCCCAGATCGGGCTCTACGCCCTTGCCATCCCACGGCGCAGGCATGCCGGTATTGCGATCAATCACAAAGGGTTGGCTTTCGGCATTCTTCAGGATCATGCCCTTTTCCGGGCCGTCCTCAACCACCAGCAGCGGCGCATTGGTAAACTTGGCCAGATACTCCAGATCAATCTTGCCCGCCGCCAACAGGCAGTGAATGATCGACAAGATCAGCAAACCATCGGTGCCGGGGGTAATGCCATACCAATCATCCGCCACCGCGTTATAGCCGGTGCGAATGGGGTTCACCCCAATCACCCGCGCGCCGCGCGCCTTTAGCTTGCCAAGGCCAATCTTGATCGGGTTGCTGTCATGGTCTTCGGCCACGCCAAACAGCACGAACAGCTTGGTGCGCTCCCAATCGGGCTGACCAAATTCCCAAAACGCACCGCCAATGGTGTAAATTCCGCCCGCCGCCATGTTGACCGAACAAAACCCGCCATGGGCGGCATAATTCGGCGTGCCAAAGGCCTGCGCCCACCATCCGGTGAACGATTGCGACTGATCACGGCCAGTGAAAAACGCCAGCTTTTCCGGCGCGGTTTCGCGCAGCGGTTTCATCCACGAAACCGCCAGCTCCAACGCCTCATCCCACGAGATTTCTTCAAACGCGCCCGATCCGCGCGGCCCCACCCGCTTTAGCGGCGCGCGCAGTCGGCTCGGGGCCGTGACTTGCATGATGCCGCTCGCGCCTTTGGCGCACAACACCCCCTTGTTGATCGGATGGTCGCGGTTGCCCTCGATGTAACTCACCTTGCCGCTGGTCAGATGCACATTGATGCCACAGCGGCAGGCGCACATGTAACAAGTGGTTTTCCTAATCTCGTCAGAGACTTCAGGCGATAAGTTGATCTTGGGCTGGTGGGTCATGCTGGCCTCGAAACGCGCCTTGCGGCGGATAGGATCAATCTGGACGGAAGCTTTTCGCCGAACAAGCCCGATAGTGACACAACGTCACAAATCTGGGGCAAAACGCAGAATTTCTTCCGCCAACCGCGCGTAATTGGAAAGTTTTCTTTCCACGCGTGCATCTTACAGACCCTGCGCCTGCAGGGCCAAAGCTTCGGCTGCGATGCTGCGCTCTTCTTCGGCGGCGATCACCCAGACCGGCACCTCACCCGCCCAGCGCAACCCTGCCACGATGGCATCGCGCACCTGCGCATCATTCTCGCCAATGCCTCCGGTAAAGGCGATCGCGTCCAGCCCGCCCATCGCCGCAATCATGCTGCCCGCATGGCGCACGGCCCAATAGCAAAAGTGCTGGCGCGCAAAAGCCGCCTCGGTGCTGTCGCTCTCTTGCAAGGCGCGCATGTCGCTGCTGCCGCCCAAGCCCAACAACCCGCTTTCCCGGTTCAAGATCCGCGCAGCCCCCGCCACGCCATGCACCTCGGCCAAGCGCAGCACCGCATTGCCGTCGATCCCGCCACAGCGCGTGCCCATGGTGATGCCATCCAGCGGCGAATACCCCATAGTGGTCGCCACCGACACGCCATCCCGAATGGCACACAGCGACGCGCCATTGCCCAGATGCAGCGCCAACAGCCGCTGCGGCACGCCCGCCAACTCTGTCACACGGCGCACCAGACCGGCATAGCTGATGCCGTGAAAGCCATAGCGCCGGATACCGCGCGCCCGTTCTGCCAAAGGCAGCGCGTAAGTCACCGCCACCTCGGGGTTCGTCGCATGAAACGCCGTGTCAAAGCTGACATATTGCGCCAAATCCGGCATCAGCGCCGCCAGCGCCCGAATGGCCGTCAGGTTTGCCGGGTTGTGCAGCGGTGCCAGCGGCACGCACGCTTCGATCCCGTCGATCACCGCAGGCGTCACCCGGCATGACGCCACCAAATCCGCCCCGCCATGCACCACCCGATGCGCCGCAGCCGTTAGATCGGCAACCGCCACCCCTTGCGCCGCCATCGCCTGCAAACACAGCGCCAGCGCCGCCTGATGGTCTGCCGCCGCCACATCGCGCGCAACCGCCCCCAAGCGCAGCCGCCCCGCCGCCCCGATTTCGGTCACAGACCCCGCCAACACCTGCCGCAGATCCGCGTCGAACACCGCCAGCTTGATCGAGCTCGACCCCGCATTCACCACCAACAGCACTATAGCACCGCCTTCAGCAAACCCATCCCCGCCAATCCGGCCAAAAGCAAAATGGCAAAGCGCCGAAAATCCTGCGGATCGGTGTTAAAGAAATGCCGCCCGCCCAGCCAATTGCCCAAGAACACCATCGGCAGCGTCAGCAAACTGGCCCAAAGCGTGTCCCAACTGATCATGCCATGCCAGAAATACAGCGGTGCCGAATAGACGTCCAAAATCGGGAAATACGCAACCAACGTGGCGCGAAACACCGATGCCGCCATCGGCTGCGCCGCAAAGAACGCCGCCACCGGCAATCCGCCCATCCCCGGCGCATTCGCCAGCCCGGACACCACGCC
>JAHEDL010000307.1 GCA_024641255.1 Pseudorhodobacter sp. | reverse complement strand
TGCCGATCTTGTCGGCGTCGGCCAAGACCAAGGGCGTCTTTTACGCCACCGGGCACGGCCATCTTGGCCTGACCTATGCCGCCACCACGGCGCGGCTGATGGGGGATTTGATCACCGGTCAACGCCCAGCTGTCGACTTGCACCCCTATCGCATCAACCGGTTCTGAGGACGTTATGCAAACCAGACTATTCATCAACGGCGATTTGGTTGCGGCCACGGGCGGCGCAACTTTGCCGGTGGTAAACCCGGCAACCGAAGCGGTGTTTCACCACATCCCGGCAGGGACTGCTGCCGATGCAAATGCTGCCGTTCTGGCTGCCCGCGCGGCCTTTGACCATGGGCCTTGGCGCCAGATGAGCGGTGCCCAACGCGCCGGATACTTGCGCGCCATTGCGCAGGGCATTCGTGACCGTCTGCCCGAATTGGCCCGGCTGGAAGTGCTGGATAATGGTAAACCTTTGCCCGAAGCCGAATGGGATCTGGGCGATGCCGCCGGCTGCTTTGACTTCTATGCAGGGCTTGCGGAAGAGTTGGATGGTGAGGTTGAAACCATAAGCCTTGGCGACGCAAGGTTTGTGTCGAAAGCCGTGCGCGAACCGGTTGGCGTCGCTGGCGCGATTATCCCGTGGAACTATCCGCTTTTGATGGCGGCGTGGAAGGTTGCGCCAGCCCTTGCTGCGGGCTGCACCATGGTGCTGAAGCCATCCGAACACACGTCGCTGACCGCGCTGGAATTGGGCGCGATTGCCAAGGATGCCGGGCTTCCATCTGGGGTTTTGAACATTGTCACCGGGCTTGGCCAGACGGTTGGTCAGGCGATTGTCGATCATCCCGACGTTGATAAACTGGCCTTCACCGGATCGGTGCCCACCGGCGCGCGTTTGATGGCCGCTGCGGCGCGCAATGTGAAGAACATCAGCCTTGAATTGGGCGGCAAGTCGCCTTTCGTGATCTTTGCCGATGCCGACATCGAAAAGGCTGTCGAATGGATCATGTTCGGCATCTTCTGGAACCAAGGGCAAGTGTGTTCGGCAACCTCGCGCGTGCTGGTGGAACGCAGCCTTTACCCAGCGCTGTTGGAACGATTGCTGGCCGAGGCGCAGAAGATTACCATCGGTGATGGGCTGGCCCAAGGCACCCTGTTGGGGCCACTGGTTAATGATCTGCAATATCGCAAAGTTCTGGCCGCGATTGATCGCGCGGTTGTGCAGGGCGCCACGCTGGCCGGTGGCGGCAAGGCTGCAGGCTTTGACAAGGGCTATTTCGTGGCGCCGACGGTGTTGACCGACGTGCCGTTGACTGCCGATGCCTGGGTGGAAGAGATCTTTGGCCCGGTCGTCTGCATCCGCGCTTTTGAAACCGAAGAAGAAGCCGTCCGGCTGGCCAATGACAGCCGCTTCGGTCTGGCGGCAGCCGTGATGACGGCAGATGATGCGCGGGCCGAACGGGTTGCTGCGGCTTTTCGCGCCGGTATCGTCTGGATCAATTGCAGCCAGCCGACCTTCACCGAAGCCCCATGGGGCGGATACAAACAATCCGGTATCGGCCGCGAGCTTGGGCGCTGGGGCTTGGATAACTATCTGGAAACCAAGCAGATCACGCGGCTGGTAAGCGACGAACCGTGGGGGTGGTATATCAAATGAAATTTGAAAACACGTTAGAGCTGTTGCTGGTGCATTGTCAGGGTGAAATCGGCAAGGTCATCATCGGCGGTGCCCCGGAAATCCCCGGCGCGACCATTCTTGAAAAGATGAATTATATCAATCAGGTGGATGACAGCCTTCGTCGCTTTGTGACGTTCGAACCGCGCGCGCATGTGGCCCAGACCGTCAACTTGTTGCTGCCGCCCTGCCGCCCAGATGCGGATGCCGCTTTCATCGTGCTGCAGGCCGACAAAGCCCACCCGATGAGCGGATCAAACTGCATTTGCGTGGTGACCGCCTTGCTGGAAACCGGTCGCGTCAAGATGGTTGAACCTGAAACCACGGTGCGGCTGGATACGGCGGCGGGCCTGATTGTGGCGCGCGCGCAGTGTGAAAATGGCCGCTGTCTGTCGGTCAGTCTGGATAATGTGCCAGCTTTTGCCGTCAGCCTTGATACCCCGGTCAAGACTGCGGATTTCGGCACAATCCGCGCCGATATCGCCTTTGGCGGCGTGTTCTATGCGCTGGTCGATGTGGCGCAAATCGGCCTGACCATTGCGCCGGAAAACGCCCGCGCTTTGGCCGAAGCAGGGATCGCGATCAAGGCTGACATCAAGGGGCAGATCGAGGTCAACCACCCCGACATCGCCGGGCTGGATGAAGTGGCTTATGTCATGTTCCGTGACATAGAGGCTGATGGCACCATTCGCACCTGCACAACCTTGAAACCGGGGCGGGTCGATCGGTCGCCCTGCGGCACCGGATCATCGGCCAATCTGGCCACGCTTTATGCGCGCGGTCAGGTTAAGCTTGGCGATACGCGCACCTCAAAAAGCACCATCGGCGGCACTTTTACCGCGCAGGTGATTGGGGAAACCAGCGTCGGGCCCTATGCCGCAGTTCTGCCACGCATCACCGGCAAGGCATGGATTTATGGCCGCGAAGACCTGCGGCTGTCGCCCGACGACCCCTTTGCCACCGGGTTTGCGCTGTCGGACACTTGGGGTCCGCAGGTGGGCGAGTTGTGATGCTGTCGGGGCAGAATATCCTGGTCACTGGCGCGACAGGGGCTATCGGTCAGGCAATCTGCCGTAGTCTGGTTGCCGAGGGCGCGCGGGTTGTCATTCACTATGGCCGCAATCGGGACGCAGCAGATGCCCTTTGGGCAGATTTGGGCGGGCAGGGCATTTGTCTTGCCGCAGATCTGTCACGCCCCGAAGGTGCTGCGGCGCTTTGGGCGGCGGCTGAAGCCGTTGGACCGCTGACCGGCTTGGTCAACAACGCGGGCATCCGGTCAGAAGTGGCGTTGGACGCACCCTTGGACCAGTGGCAGGCGGTGTGGGACCGCGAGATGCGGGTGAACTTCTTTGCCGCCGTTGATCTGTCGCGCTGCGCGATCTTGCACTTTCGCAAGAACGGTGGCGGGCGCATCGTCAACATGGCCAGCCGTGCCGGACAGCGCGGTTATGCATCGAACGCGATGGCCTATGGTGCGTCAAAAGCCGCGTTGATCAATCTGACCAAATCCATCGCCCAAAGCCACGGGTCCGAGGGCATCACTGCGGTGGCGCTTGCGCCGGGCTGGGTGCGCACCGAAATGGCCGAATCCTTCATCGCGCAGCACGGCGAAGCTGCGGCTTTGGCGGGAATTCCTATCGGGGCGATGGCGCAACCTGCAGAAATTGGCGAGCTGGTCGCTTTCACATTCCGCCCATCCCAAGCCTCGCTGAACGGTGCGGTTTTGGATGTGAACGGCGGCAGCTATTTACGGTAGGAGAAAACCGATGCGTTTCAAGGATAAGACCGTTGTTGTGACCGGGGCGGCGGGTGGCATTGGTGCGGCGATCTGCCAGCGCTTTGCATCTGAAGGCGCGTTGGTGGTGGTGACAGACGTGAACGCCGAAGGTGCCGAAGCAACTGCAGCGGCGATCCGTGCGACGGGCGGTCGTGCCCGCGCTTTCGCCAGCGATATCGGCACTGCCGAAGGTTGCCATGCCATCATCGCCGATGTGATGGCGCAAGAAGGCCGCATTGATGTGCTGTGCAACAATGCTGGCGTAAATCGCCGTGGCCCGCTGTTGTCGCTTACGCCCGAAGACTGGCGGCTTTCTTTTGCCATCAACATCGACGCGATGTTCCACCTGTGTCAGGCCGCC
>JAHEDL010000306.1 GCA_024641255.1 Pseudorhodobacter sp. | reverse complement strand
CGCCCGCAATCATGCCGCCCAAAATGCCCGCAGTGCCCGACCACGCCAGCGTCAGCCCCACCGTCGCAACCACCGCCACCGCAATGCCGGGCAGTTGCACCTTCGACAAGATCGACAGCAGCAGCGCCAAAAACAGCGCAGGCAACATAAAGCCCAGCGCTGCATCCAGCACCGGCCAACCTTCCAGTGCGGCACCACCCGCAAATGCCCCCAGCGCGGTGCCCGAAAGCCACGCGCCATAGGCCCCGATGCCAAGCCCGAACATGAACGGTTCTGAAAACCCCACCTTGCCGCGCGCCAAGGCGCCCAGCGCCGCGCCGAACACCTCGTCGGTCAGGCCAAAGGCCCAAGCCCAAGCATGCCGCGTGCGCGCCCCCGGCCCCACCCGCTTGATCAGGGCCGGGCCATACAGCACATGCCGCACATTCATCGCCACCAGTGTGAACGCCGCAACCAGCACCGGAGCGCCGCTGGCAATAAGCGCCAGCGCCAAAAACTGCGCCGCCCCCGCATAGATGATCAGCGAAAGCCCGAACGCCTCGATCGGTGACAGGCCCGCGCGGGTGGCCGCGACGCCAAACGAAAAGGCAATCGGAAAATAGCCCAAAGCAATCGGCAGCGCCGTCACCAGACCAGACCCGAAGCTTGATTTTGCAACATCCATAGACATGGGGGCCAGCCGTAACGGCCAGCCCCCAATCCTGTCAATCCGCCCCGCCAACGCCAGCGGCAAAAGCGCAGATTTATTCTGCCGCCTCCATATAGCTTTCCAGCGGCGGGCAGATGCAGATCAGGTTACGGTCGCCATATACGTTGTCGACCCGCCCAACCGGCGGCCAGTATTTGTCGACCCGGAACGCCCCCGGCGGGAAGCAGCCCTGCTCGCGCGGGTATTTCCGTGTCCAATCGGCAACCAGATCTTCCACCGTGTGCGGCGCATGGTGCAGCGGGCTGTCTTCGGCCGCGATTTCACCATTTTCAACGCTGCGGATCTCAGCGCGGATCGCCAGAAGCGCCGTGATAAAGCGGTCGATTTCCGCCTTGGTTTCCGATTCCGTCGGTTCAACCATCAGCGTTCCCGCCACCGGCCAAGACATGGTCGGCGCGTGAAAACCGTTATCAATCAGACGCTTGGCGATATCATCCACCGTCACACCGGCTTCGGCAAAGGGCCGCGTGTCAAGGATGCATTCATGCGCCACCCGCCCCTTGTTGCCCATGAACAAGATCGGATAGCTGCCCGCCAGACGCGCCGCGATGTAGTTGGCGTTCAGAATTGCAACCCGCGTCGCCTGCGTCAGCCCTTCGCCCCCCATCATCAGGCAATAGGCCCAGGAAATCAGCAAGATAGAGGCTGAACCATAAGGTGCCGCACTCACTGGCCCTTCGGCCCCACCGGTTTCCGAGTGCCCCGGCAGATAGGGTGCAAGGTGCGCCTTGACGCCAATCGGCCCCATGCCCGGCCCGCCGCCGCCATGCGGAATGGCAAAGGTTTTATGCAAGTTAAGATGGCTGACATCCGACCCAATCTCACCCGGTTTCACCAAGCCAACCAGCGCGTTCATATTCGCGCCGTCCAGATATACCTGACCACCGTGATCATGGGTGATCTTGCAGATCTCTTTCACGGTTTCTTCGAAAACCCCGTGCGTCGACGGATAGGTCACCATGCAGGCGGCAAGGTTCGCCCCCGCCTCGATGGCCTTGGCGCGGAAATCTTCAACGTCAACGTCACCGTTCGGCATGGCTTTCACCACCACCACATGCATCCCCGCCATCTGCGCCGACGCCGGGTTGGTGCCATGCGCCGAAACCGGAATCAGACAGATGTTGCGATGGCCTTCGCCACGGGCGCGGTGATAGGCAGCAATCGTCAAAAGGCCCGCATATTCCCCCTGCGCGCCCGAATTCGGCTGCATCGAAAACGCGTCATAGCCAGTTATTTCGCACAGCTTGGCCGACAGATCTTCGATTGCTTCCCGATAGCCAAGCGCCTGATCTGCCGGAATAAACGGGTGCAACGCCCCGAACTCTGGCCAGGTGATCGGCATCATTTCTGCCGCCGCGTTCAGCTTCATGGTGCACGACCCCAGCGGGATCATCGCACGGTCCAGCGCCAGATCGCGGTCAGACAGTCGCCGCATATAGCGCATCATTTCCGACTCGGCCCGGTTCATATGAAACACCGGATGCGTCAGATATTCAGACTGCCGCAGCATCGCGCCTTCAAAGCCCAACTCGGCCTTGGCGGGGGGCGACTCGTGAATACCAAAGGCGCTTAGCACCCGGCGAAGCACGTCTTCGTTGCTGGTTTCGTCCAACGAAATCCCAACGTGATCGTGGCCAACCTTGCGGAAGTTCAAGCCTTCCAGCCGCGCGGCCGCCAGAATACCGGCTTGGCCCACGCCCACTTCGACGGTGATGGTGTCAAAGAACTGCTTTTGCGGCAGCGTCGCCCCGGCATCGCGCAGCGCTTTGGCCAAACGCACGGTCAGCGAATGCACCCGTTCGGAAATGGCGCGCAGACCTTTCGGCCCATGGAACACCGCATACATGCTGGCCATCACGGCAAGCAAAGCCTGCGCGGTGCAGACGTTCGACGTCGCCTTTTCCCGCCGGATATGCTGCTCGCGGGTTTGCAGCGACAGCCGATACGCCTTGTTGCCGCGCGCATCAATCGAAACCCCAACGATACGCCCCGGCATCTGCCGCTTGTGTTCGTCCTTGCACGAGAAAAACGCCGCGTGTGGCCCACCATAGCCCATCGGCACGCCGAACCGCTGGGCAGAGCCCACGGCAATATCGGCCCCCATCGCGCCCGGTTCCTTCAGCATGCACAACGCCAAAAGATCGGTCGCCACCACGGCCACCGCCTTGGCCGCGTGCAGCGCATCAATCCACGGCGTCAGGTCACGCACATGGCCCCAAGTGCCCGGATACTGAAAGATCGCGCCAAAAACCTTATCGGCCTGCAACGCGTCAGGTGCGCCAACAATAACCTCAATCCCCAAAGCATGCGCACGGGTCTGAATAACGCCGATGGTTTGCGGATGGCAGTTTTCATCGACAAAGAACGCCTTGGCCTTCGACTTGGCCACACGTTCCGCCATCGTCATCGCTTCCGCCGCAGCCGTCGCCTCATCCAGCAGGCTGGCGTTGGCCACCGGCAGGCCGGTCAGATCGGCCACCATGGTTTGATAGTTCAACAGCGCCTCTAGCCGGCCTTGGGCAATTTCGGGCTGATAGGGGGTGTAGGCCGTATACCACGCCGGATTTTCCAGAATATTGCGCTGAATGGCAGGCGGCGTGACGGTGCCATAATAGCCTTGCCCGATCAGGCTGGTCATCACCTTGTTGCGCCCCGCCACCACGCGCATCCGCGCCAGCAGGTCATGTTCCGAAAGCGGCGCCCAGCCCAGCGGCGTGCTTTGCCGGATAGACGCAGGCACAGTCTGATCAATCAACTCGTCCAGACTGGCAACACCAACCGCCTTCAGCATCTCGGTCATTTCCGACGGCGACGGGCCAATATGGCGGCGGTTGGCAAAATCGTAGGGGTTATAGTCAACAGGCGTAAAGCTCATGGTGCGACCCTTTGGATGCAAAAAGCCAACCCCTTCAGCGGGGTTCGCAATTGTTCGGAGGTGACAATCGGTCGAAGGCCGCAAGACCTTCGAACAGCAATTAGCCGATCAAGTCGTTGTATTCGTCTTCGTCCATCAGCTCATCAAGCACCGACAGATCATCAATCTTCATCTTGAAGAACCAAGCCGCGCCCAGCGGGTCTTCGTTAACCAGGCT
>JAHEDL010000301.1 GCA_024641255.1 Pseudorhodobacter sp. | reverse complement strand
CAACTCGGCGGTGACGGCTTTCACCTTGTCCACCGTGTCAATCAGGTTGGCCCCGATCCGCTTGGAAACTTCAACCGCCACGGCGGCCTTGCCATCCAACCGCGTCACGGTTTCCGGGTCTTTCAAGGTCGGGCGAATTTCGGCCAGATCTTTCACCCGCACAATCGCGTTGTCGCCCGCCACTACCGGCAGTTCGGCCAGATCTTTCACCGTTTCAATCAGCGACGGCACCTTGATGGCATAGCGCCCCTGATCACCCTCCAACGACCCCGCCGCAATCAGCCGGTTGTTGGCGTTAAAGCCCGCAATCATCGTATCGGGACGCAGCCCGTAAGACGAAAGCTTCGCCGGGTCGATCACAATCTCTACCAGATCATCGCGCACGCCCTGCAACGCCGCATCCAGCACGCCGGGAATCTCTTCGATCCGGTCGCGCAGCTCTTTCGCCGCCGCGTTCAGGGTGCGTTCGGGCACATCGCCCGACAGCGTCACCACCAAAACCGGAAATTCGCTGATGTTGACCTCGTTCACCGACGGGTCGTCCATTTCCGTGGGCAGGTCGCGGCGGGCATCATCCACCTTGTCCTTCACGTCATTCTTCGCCTTTGCCAGATCGGCGCCAGCCTGAAATTCCATCAGCACGTTGCCGCCGCCCTGATAGGCGGTCGCGGTCATCTTTTTCACACCCTGAATCGATTTCAGCGCGGTTTCCATTGGCCGCAGCAACAGCCGTTCGCTGTCTTCGGGTGAAATCCCGTCAAGGCTCATCGACACATAGATGATCGGAATCTGCACATCCGGCTCTGCCTCTTTCGGAATCGAAATATAGGCCAGCGTCCCCGACAGGATCAGGAATATCAAAACCGAGATGGTCAGCCGCGCGTTGCGGATTGCGACTTCGACAATCTTCATTTCAGCGCCTCGGCGGCTTGGGCGGGCGTCAGTTCCGAAACCACCACCGTATCGCCATCCGTCACCAGATCTTGCCCTGCAACGATCACCTTCTTGTCTTTCGGCACATCGGTCACAATCAGCCCGGCTTCGCGGTCATCCAGAATCGTCACCGGCGCAAAGCTGACCACATTGTCGGCCCCCACCACCCGCAACCCAATCACCCCGTCTTCGCGAATGGTGATGATCGACCGTGGCACCATCACCGCGTCTTGCGGCGGCGCGAACAACCGCACTTCGGCGGTCATGCCCGACGGAATCGCATGGTCTGCGTTCGGCAGCGCCACCTCTACCGCAAAGGTGCGGGTCTTTTCCGATGCCTGCTGCGACACATGCCGGATGGTGCCTTCCATCTCGACCCCGTTCACCAGCCGCACCTTGGCTTTCGATCCATTCGCCACAAACGCCACATCGCGCTCGCTGACTTCGGCTTTCACCACAATCGGGTCCAACGACAGAATCGTCGCAATCGGCGCGCCTGCCTGCACCCATTCGCCCAACTCTACCTCAACCGAATCCACGGTTCCGGCGAAGGGCGATTTCAGCAACAGCCGGTCTTGTGCCGCATTGGCCTGCGACAGCGCCGCTTCGGCCGCAGAAGCATCGGCGCGGCGCGAAGTCAGCTCCAACTCGGGCAAGCTGCCCTTGGCAAACAACGCCTCGCCGACCTGCAGCTTTTCCTTGGCCTGCGCCAACGACGCCTTTGCGGTTTCAACCCCGGCTTCAATCTCGGCGCCTTCCAACCGCAGCACAATCGCATCGGCGTCAATCGCCTGCCCCTGCGCCACGCCCAATTCTTGCACGATACCCGAAGCCCGCGCCGCCAGCACTGCCAGCTTGTCGGCCTCTGTCGCGCCCGAAATCCGAATTTCGCGGGCATAGTCGGTGAACACCGGCGCCACGGCTGCAACCGTGCGATGTGCGGTCGCGGCTGGGGCGGCCTCCGCAGCGGCTTCACCTTCGGCCGGTTTCACCTCTTGGCTGCCGACCGCTGAAAACTCACCGGTAATCACCCAACCCGCAGCGGCGACCAGAACGATGATGGCGGTGATGCGGTGGGCTGTGAAGAAAGACATGGAAGCAACCTTGAATTAAGTTCCGGCATACGTCAGCCGCGCATTTGGCGCGGGACGACCGTGTAGACTGAAAAGGATTTATATCTTTGTCGAAAAGGTCAATGCACGGTATCGCTTTCTGCCCCGCATTTTGAACAGTTCGGTTCGAATTTGTGCATCTGGCTTGAAAGCCGTCGCCAAGCCTATCACAACTTCTGTCAAACGGTGGGGGACAACATGCGGATTGATCTGAATTCCGATCTGGGCGAGGGCTATGGCCCATGGAAGATGGGCGAAGATGCGCAGATCCTGTCTGTTGTCACGTCTGCCAACGTCGCCTGCGGTGGCCATGCCAGCGACCCCGATACCATGGTGGAAACCCTGCTGCTGGCCAAGGCCCAAGGCGTGGTGGTTGGCGCGCATCCCGGCTACGCCGACCCGATGGGGTTTGGCCGCCGGGTGATTCCAATGTCTCCGCGCGAAATTGAACGGATGGTCGCCTGCCAGATTGGCGCGCTGATGGGGGCCGCAGCGCTTGCTGGCGTGAAGATCGGCTATGTCAAAGCCCACGGCGCGCTTGCCAATCTTGCCGCCGATGACCGCAGCGTTGCCGATGCCATCGCCCGCGCCACCGCTGCCGTGTCGCGTGATCTGGCAGTGCTGGCGATTTCGGGCACCGAACAAGAACCCGCTGCCGAAGCCGCTGGCCTGACCGTTTACTCCGAAATCTTTGCCGACCGCGCCTATCTGCCCAACGGTCGCTTGGTGCCCCGCAGCCGCGACGGCGCAATGATCAAAGACGCCGAAACCGCCGCGGCGCGGCTGGTCGCCTTCTTGCAATCGGGGCTGATGCCCACGCTGGATGGTCCGGCCATTGCCTTGAAAGCGCAGTCCATCTGCGTGCATGGCGATTCCGCCCACGCTGTTGCGATGGCCGCAAACATCCGCAGCAGCCTGACCACGGCGGGTGTCACCCTCGCCGCCTTCCTTGCCCCGACATGAGCTTCCCTGCCTTCCGCGCCGTGGCCGAACATGCTGTTCTGGTTGAATTTGGCGACAAGATCGGCGACGCCGCCTATGCGCAAACCCGCCACCTTGATGCGATGCTGGCCCTGCATGGCTTTGCCGGGTTTCGCGAATCGGTTCCGGCCTATGTCAACATTCTGGTCGAATTTGATCCGCTGCTGACCGATCACGCCACGGTAACGCAGGCTTTGCGCGGGCTGATCGCTTTGCCAACCCGCGCCCAAACCGCGCCCACCGAACGCGAAGTGCAGGTTTGCTATGACGAAGATCTGGCGCCCGATCTGGCCGAGGTCTGCCGTCTGACCGGCCTCTCGCCCGAGGCTGCAATAAACGCGCATCTGTCGGGTGCCTATCACGTCGCGCTTTACGGTTTTGCGCCGGGCTATGCCTATCTGGCCGGTGTGCCGCAATCGCTGCATTTGCCGCGCAAACCGGCGGCAATTCGGGGCGTCGCCGCAGGGTCGGTGATCATCGCGGGCGCGCAATGTCTGGTGACAACGCTGGTGATGCCAACCGGATGGTGGATCATTGGCCGCTCTCCCACCCGGATTTTGCGGGATGATCCGGCGCGGCCCTTCCTGTTCGATGTTGGCGACAACGTCCGCTTTCGCCGCATCAGCCGCGCCGAATATCAGGCAGCAACCCTATGACTGCACAATTTGAAATCCTGCACGCAGGCCCGCATGTATCCCTGCAAGACGGTGGCCGCAAAGGTGCGCTGCGCTATGGCGTTCCGGCCTCTGGCCCGATGGATCGGCTTGCGCTTGCAGCGG
>JAHEDL010000296.1 GCA_024641255.1 Pseudorhodobacter sp. | reverse complement strand
TGCTGCGGTTCGGCCAGATACAACCGCCCGGCAAAATTCGGATTGCTGGCACGCAAACTCGCCGCCAGCAGCAACGCCTCGAACTGCAAGCGCCCCGATTGCACCACGGCCAGAATGTTGAACGGCTGCGGTGGTTGCGGGGCGGGCAGGGGCATCGGGCAAAACTACTCGGCAAAAAATCGACTACGGCGCAATATAGGCGCGAAACCCGCGCCGCAAAAGCCAAAGCCGCGACGCATCGCTAAATTTCGCGCCGCAGCCTCCTTACGCCTTGGGCGTAAACCGCAGCGAAAGGCATGACATCCCGCCATCCAGCTTGGCGCATTCCGAATTGCCAATCTCGCACACGCTATAGCCTGCCGCGTCCAGCACGTCGCGGGTGCGCGGGAACCCCGCCGGCATGATCACCAGATTGTTGAACCGAATGGTGTTGGCGCAGGCCTCTTCGCCCTCGGCCACATGAATCACCTTATACCCGGCAAAACACCCCGACGCGTCCAGCCGCTTGGTCGACAGAATGGTTTCGCCATCCAGCAACGAACAATCGGTCTTGAAATGCAGCACCCCCGGCGGCGTGAACACCTCGCGCACGCGGTGGCCCCAGTCGGCAACCAAAGCCGTCAACTCCGCCACGCCGGCGGCATTGGTGCGCGCCGAACGCCCCACCAGAATCTCGGTTTCGGTGGTCAGAATATCGCCACCTTCGATAAACGCCTCGGCTCCCGCAATCTGCTTCACCGACCCGTAAAGCCGCTGCAAATGCGGCGCCATCTCGGCAGCCTCGCCCAATCGCGTCGGCGCACCGGGGCGCATCACCACCGCACCCTCGGGCAGACACAGCGCGGTATCTTCCACAAACACCGAATCGGGAAACGTCTCCAGCGCGCCCAATTCCACCACCTCGGCCCCGGTTGACCGCAGCGCTGCGACATAATCGGCATGATGCGCCTGCATCAGCGCAAGATCGGGCGTGCCGGTATCAACCGCGCGCAAGCCCGCGATGATGCTGGCCGACGGGCGGCGGGTGATGGCATGGCTGAAGGTGAACGACCGCATCGGCAGGCTCCAAACTTTGTTTGATCAAACCTATAACCGATCGCACCCGCCATGCACCAGAAATCGCCACGGCCCCGCACACCAGAAACGCGAAAGCCGGCCCCGAGGGACCGGCTTTTTCGCTTCCTTCAAAGAAGGAAGATGGTGGGCGATCCTGGAATCGAACCAGGCGTGAGTCGCCTCGGCGGAGTTACAGTCCGCTGCCACACCTTGTAGCATATCGCCCACTGTGCGGGCTGATTACCGAAGCCCCACGGGGGCGTCAAGCGCTAATCCGCAGCTTTCGTCTTGCGATTATCTTGCTGCCAACGCATTGTCGCCGCCGGACAAAAAAGAGGTCAAAACGCAATGTCGGGTGAAAAGAAACCGTCCTGGGTGGTGGATAAAGAGCGCAGCCGCCGCGCCGAAGCCCGTGAAACTGTTTGGCTTTTCGGCCTGCACGCGGTGCGCGATGCGCTGATGAACCCGTTGCGCGAAAAAATGCGCCTGGTTGTCACCAAAAATGCGCTCGATAAACTTGAAGAAGACGTGGCCTTTTCCGGTATGACGCCCGAAGTTACCGATCCGCGGCATTTCTCGGTGCCAATCGACGAAGGCTCGGTGCATCAGGGCGCCGCGATGGAAGTCAAACCGCTCAACTGGGGCAAACTTGCCGATGTGGCGATCTCGGGGCAGGGCGCGCCGCTGTTGGTGCTGCTGGATCGCGTCACCGATCCGCATAACGTCGGCGCGATTCTGCGCTCTGCCGAAGTGTTCGGCGCCCGCGCCGTCGTGGCACCGCGTCACCATTCGGCCCCCGAAACCGGCGCTTTGGCCAAAACCGCCTCGGGCGCGCTCGAACGTCAGCCCTATCTCAAGGTCACCAATCTGGCCGACGCGATGCAAGAGCTGAAGGCGATGGGCTACACCATGATCGGCCTTGATGGCGACGGCACTGTTGAACTTTCCGCCGCAATGGCAGGGGTTGGCAAACGCCCGGTCGCGCTGGTGTTGGGTGCCGAAGGCCCCGGCCTGCGCGAAAGAACCCGCGAAACCTGCGATGTGATCGCCCGTATCCCGTTTGCGGGCGCGTTCGGCAGTCTCAACGTCTCAAACGCCGCGGCCGTCGGCCTTTATGCGGCTGCCACGCGTTAAAACGCGCGGCCTTTTCGCCAAATGAGCTTCATCTTGGCCAAAATATCCCACGGGGGAAAAGGGGCGCGCTTGCGCCCCTTTGGGGGTGTGAAACCCCCATTCGCCCGCAGCCAAGGTCGCCCCACCGCCAATGGCATTCACAATTTTGCGATCCCCCCTTCAATCGGCGTCCGCACTCCCCATATCGGGTGCACAGGCCAAGCCCGGAACCCTTGCGCCTCGCATGTTCACTGTCCCTCGTTCCACACCTTGGCGCCCCGGCTCATCCCGCTTGGGCGCCTTTTTCTTGATAGAATCAAAGGCTTGCCATGTCCGAAGATGCCAAAATCCGCCAAATCCTCGGTGCGGTCAAAACCATCGCTGTGGTTGGCTGGTCGCCCAAACCTGATCGGCCCAGCCACCGCGTCGCAGCCTACCTTGCCGCGCGCGGCTACAAGGTGATTCCCGTCAATCCGGGGCAGGCGGGTCAACAGGCCTTGGGGCAATCGGTGCACGCGCAGCTGGCCGATATTCAAGAACCGGTCGATATGGTCGACATCTTTCGCCGTTCAGAAGAGGCGGGGGCGGTGGTCGATCAGGCACTTGCCGCTTTCCCGGACCTGACGGCGGTATGGATGCAGCTTGGCGTCGAAGACACCGAAGCCGCTGCACGGGCCATGGCGCGCGGTGTCAAAGTGGTGATGAACCGCTGCCCCGCCATCGAAATTCCTCGGCTTGGGCTTTAGGCGCAAAGCTTAAGCAAAGCTGAATCTCGTACCTTAAGGCATTGATTCACATGGCCTGATCAGGTGTCGCACTGTGCGACACTGCTTTTTCCGCCCGCTTGGCGCAGCGTTTGCAGCGCCGAAATCCCGCCGCCTCAGCCTCGGCCGCGCTGGCAAACAGCCGCACGTTTTCCCGCCGTGGTCGCGGCGAAGGGCAGCCAAAATCGCAAAATACTTTGGTCGAGCGCACGCCGTAAAACCCCGGACTCCCCGCCTGTTCGCTTAATGCCGTCCGCGCGATCAACGCCGCCCAAAGCGCGTCGGTCAATTCTAACGCCGCCATTGCAACACCCGCCCATCAATCGCCGCCAACCCCGTCGCAATCAGCGCAAAGCCTGCCAGTTGCGGCACCGTGATCGCCTGATGCAAGAACGCCACCCCCAACAGGCTGGCCGATACCGGAATCAAAAACGTCACCAACAGCAGGTTCATCGCCCCCGCCGTCGCCAACAGTTTAAAATAGATCAGATAGGCCAAAGCCGTCGACAGCGCCGCAATCCCCAAGATCGCCGCAATCACCGCGCCATCGGGCAGGCTCAGCCGCCACGGCCGATCCACCAGCAGCCAAAGCGGAGTCATCAGCGTGGCAGAACAGATCACCTGTCCAAAGGCGCTGCCAAGCGGCGTCACCCCCAATACCTTGAACCGCCGCCCCCATATCCCGGCCAAACCATAAGACACCGCCGCCGCAAGACAGGCCAGACTGGCCCATAAATCGCCGCGCGCCGCCCCTCCGGTCATCACCACCACCCCGGCAAATCCCGCCAGCAGCCCTGCGGCTTTGGCTGCGGTAATCCGTTCGCCCGTCAGCAGATGCGCCAAAACCACGCCCCACAGCGGCGTCGTCGCATTCAAG
>JAHEDL010000292.1 GCA_024641255.1 Pseudorhodobacter sp. | reverse complement strand
AAGATGTCTTGCGCGACCGTGGCTCGCGCTATGCGGCTTCCGGCGGCCCGGTGCAGGGTCGCACCGGGATCGATGCGTTTCTGACCGAATTGAAACGCACCAAGAAATTCGCCAAGGCCACCCATAATACCTGGGCCTGCGTGCTGTCAGACGGCGGCGCGGTGAAGAACGACGATGGCGAATCTGGTGCGGCGGCGGTGATCCTGAAAATGCTCGAACGCGCCGAGTTGCGCGATCATGTCGTGGTGGTGACGCGCTGGTATGGTGGCGTGCATCTGGGGGGCGACCGCTTTGCCCATGTCGTCACCTCGGTTCGCGCCTATCTTGACGCTTTGGCCAAGGCATAGACAGCCGCGCCGACTTCGGCTTTGATCGGCAAAAACGGGGGGAACCATGCGCAATCTACTGGCAGCCGAGGCGCTGCGCTTTGCCAATACCGTGCGCTGGTCGTGGCAGGGGTGGCGCGCGGCTTGGGCCAGCGAAAAGACCCTGCGGCAATGGACGATTGTTAACGTCCTGTCAGCCAGCCTTGCCTTCACCCTGCACCTGACGGCGGCTGAACGCGGCTTGATCCTTGCGCTGGGTCTGTTGGTGCTGGCGGCAGAGCTGATGAACACCGGGCTGGAAGAGGCGATCGACTATATCTCGAAAGACCAAGATCCCCGCGCCAAAAAGGCCAAAGACTGCGGCAGCGCCGCAGTGGCGCTGACCGCAATCGCCGGCGGCGTGGCGTGGCTTGTGGTGCTGCTGGGCTAGCCGCGCTTGCTTTGGCGGCGCAGATGCGCGCGGTAAAGCACCGGCGCCAGCACATGATCATAAACCGCACAGGCAAGCGGCTGCACGATGGGCAGCGCGGTCAGCCGGGCCAGCCAGCGCCAGCGCGGCATCGCCTGCCAAAGCGCCTGAAATGCCGGAATCCCTGACAGCAATTTGCCCTGCGAAATCACATGCAACCGCCGCGCCGCTTGGTCGGGTGTCAAACCCCAAACCGCCGCTTGTCCCAGCGTTTCAAACCGGATCGGCAGGTTGGCCGCGCGCGCCTGCTTGGCATAGCTGTCAATTTCAAACCGGCAAACCGGACAGGTTTCATTGTAAAGCACACGGGTTTCGTCACGCATGACCGCAGTTTCATCCCGCTGCTGCACCCCTTTGGCTCCCGTTTGGTGGCCCGGCCCATTGCAGGACCGGGCCGATAGATTTTGCGTTCAACGCGCCGCACGCACCACATTGGCGATCCAGCACAGCACGCCCAAGGCCACGGCACCTTCCGCAAACGGAAAGATCGGGCCAATGGTGGCTTCCGGCACGCGGCCGGTCATCAGCAGGAACAACCCAATCAGCAACACCAACGCGCCTGCCTGATGTAGCCAGAAATGCGCCTGCGCCAAGGGGCCATCGGCCAATCCGGGAATAACCCGATAAGCAAGGCCGAACACGGTCATCAAGGTAAACCCAAGCAAGTTGATATGGGCATGAACCGGGGCAAGCGTATGGTCGCCAGAGCCGCCCATATACATGCCAAAGCCAATACCAACCAAAAGGTAAAGCGAACCAATAATAAGGAAACCACGAGAGATATTCATCTTTCCGTCCCTTCCATTGTCACGGGTTGGTTCCCGCAATGGAAGTATAGCAGAATTCGAATATCTAAAGTATAGGTTTCTTTGCGGCAGCCCTGCAAACTGCCCGCCGCAAAAATATTGGTTTTTCAGATATTACAGCGCCTTGTGGCTGCCGTCGCAGAACGGCGCGGTCTTGGTCTGCTTGCAGCCACACATATAGGCGGTCTTGCTGACTTCGGCGGTAAACTTGGTCGGCGTAAAGCTTGATCCCTTATGCGACCCATCGCAAAACGGCTGGCTTTTCGACTGACCGCAGGCACACCAGAAATAGGTTTTTCCGGCTTCAATTTCGACGGCAAACGGCGATTTTTGGGCAATATGGGGGGCATCAGACATCGGCTGGCTCCTGTTGCTGGCATCATGGCGCTTCAATCTCAGGCTGCGTCAGCAGCGCGCAATTTCAAAGCATTCAATCTGTGCGAAAACGCAGGGCAAAGGTGCGCAATCGTCCGGCGCTGTTGCCCGCTTGCCTTTGACAGCCTGCGCGGCAACACTGTCACAGGTTATTGGATGGAGTGTTTTGATGCGCGTTCTTGCTGCAGTTTTGCTGTCATGGTGTGCCAGCGCCGCCTTTGCCCAAACCCACTCATGCGAATCCGATGCCATGGCACGGGCGGGGGCGCTGTTGAAACTACATTGGAACAGCGACGGCACGGCCTTGGCAGATAACGCAGGCGAACCCGACGGCAGCGATGCGCAGCCATGGTCGCTTGACGATCATGCGGCCGTGTTGGCTCCGGCCAAGGCTCTGGTGGGCAGCGGCAAGTTCGACGTGCTGGAAATCAACGGCTACGTCTACCGCGCCACCTACCGGATGCACTTTCTTTACGCCCAAATCCCCGACATCTGTGTGCTGATGGGGCAGGAAATCCTAGAGGCTGCCGACCCGTATTAATCGGTCAGGCTGCCCCACAGATCATATTCCCCAGCCTCATCCACGGTGACGGTCACAATGTCGCCCGCGCTCAAGGATTCAAAGCCCTCGTCGATAAACAAGTTGCCGTCGATTTCCGGCGCATCGGCCTTGGTGCGGCAGGTGGCACCTTCGTCGTCGACCTCATCCACAATGACTTGCAGGGTCTGGCCCACCTTGGCGGCCAGTTTGGCTTCGGAAATCGCTTGCGCTTTTTCCATGAAGCGATCCCAACGCTCTTGCTTCACTTCGTCCGGCACATGATCGGGCAGATCATTGCTGCGCGCGCCCGCGACGTTTTCGTATTGGAAGCAGCCAACGCGGTCCAACTGCGCTTCGTCCATCCAATCCAACAATGTCTGGAACTCGGCTTCGGTTTCGCCCGGATACCCCACGATAAAGGTCGACCGCAGCGTAATATCGGGGCAATCGCGGCGCCATGCCGCAATTTCGTCCAGTGTTTTCGCGGCGGCAGCCGGGCGGGCCATGCGGCGCAGGGTTTCGGGGTGCGCATGCTGGAACGGAATATCCAGATACGGCAGCACCAGCCCTTCGGCCATCAGCGGAATCAACTGGCGCACATGCGGATAGGGATAGACATAGTGCAACCGCACCCAAGCCCCCAGCTTGCCCATTTCCCGCGCCAGATCGGTGATATGGGCGCGCACTTCGCCACCCTTCCACGGTGACATGTCATGCTTGCGGTCCACCCCATAGGCCGAGGTGTCTTGGCTGATCACCAAAAGCTCGCGCACGCCGCTTTCCACCAGCTTTTCCGCCTCGCGCAGCACCGCATGCGCCGGGCGCGATTGCAGCAGCCCGCGCATATCGGGGATGATGCAGAACTTGCACTTGTGGTTGCAGCCTTCGGAAATTTTCAAATAGCTGTAATGCCGCGGCGTCAGCCGAACCCCGGTTGCTGGCAGCAAATCAATAAACGGGTTCGGATCGGGTGGCACCGCGTTATGCACGGCATCCAGCACAGATTCGTATTGATGCGGCCCGGTCACCGCCAACACCTTCGGATGCGCCCCGGTGATGTATTCCGGCTCTGCGCCAAGGCAGCCCGTCACAATCACCCGGCCATTTTCGTGCAGTGCCTCGCCAATGGCTTCCAGCGACTCTGCCTTGGCAGAATCAAGAAAGCCGCAGGTATTGACGATCACCGCATCGGCACCTTTGTAATCGGGCGAAATCGCATAGCCCTCGGCGCGCAGCCGGGTCAGGATGCGTTCGCTGTCCACCAAGGCCTTGGGGCAGCCAAGGCTAACCATGC
>JAHEDL010000290.1 GCA_024641255.1 Pseudorhodobacter sp. | reverse complement strand
AGGCCGAAACCATTCTGCACCGCGCCATTGAAGCCGATGAAACCAACGTGCCTGCGCTGAACAATCTGGGCTGCGTGTTGATGGAACAGTTCAAATACGGCGAAGCCCGGCGGGTGTTTCAAGAAGCATTCATGCTGGACAGTGGCCAATCGGACGCCATCCGCGAAAATCTGAAGCTGGCTATCGCCCGCAGCGAGGCGGCTGTGTATGATCAGGCGGAAGTTGAGAAACCAGTGATGAAACTCGTGCGGCGCGGGCCGGGCAGCTATGTTCTGCTCTCGCAGCTTTGAGGATCGAGCAGCCTAGACCAAAAAGGACGCAAAATGCGCCACACTGTTCTGATTGCCCTGTGCCTGTCTGGCGCGGTTGCCTTGACTGGCTGTCAGGGAAGCTCTGATGCCGCCGCAAAGCGGGCGCTGAAAAGCGTGAATGTGGTGGATGAATCCAACCTGAATGACATCATGCTGACGGTCGGCGACCCGAACGAGGCGGCGGCGTATTTTCAAAAAGCATCGACGGAAAACCCCGACCGGATTGATTTGAAGCGCGGTCTGGCGAAATCATTGATCCGGGCCAACAAACCGCAAGAGTCGATTGGGGTTTGGGCGGCGATCATCGCATCGCCCGAAGGCACCAACGATGACCGGGTGGCTTTGGCCGACGCGCAGATCCGCACCAATGACTGGAAATCGGCCGAAGCCACGCTGAACGCGATTCCACCAACCTTTGAAACCTTCGAACGCTATCGGCTAGAGGCGATGGTGGCGGATTCAAAGAAAGACTGGAAAAAGGCCGACAGCTTTTATGATGTGGCGTCAGGGCTGACCACGAAACCTTCGGGCGTTTACAACAACTGGGGCTTTTCCAAGCTGACGCGCGGCGACAATGCCGGGGCGGAAAAGCTGTTCTTGCAGGCGCTGACCTATGACCCGTCGCTGTTCACCGCCAAGAACAACCTGGTGCTGGCGCGCGCGGCACAGCGCAAATACGACCTTCCCGTCATCGACATGACGCAGCAAGAACGGGCGCAGCTGCTTTACACGCTGGGTCTGGCGGCGGTGAAACAACGCGATGTCGAGGTTGGCAAGCAATTGCTGCAAGAGGCGGTTGACACCTCGCCCACCTATTTCGAGGCGGCCGAGCGCAGCCTCAAGGCGCTGGAGGGTTAACATGCTGTCGCCGGTTTCCGCGATTGTGTTTTTTCCCTTTGCCTGTGCCATCGCGATCTGGGTGTCGTGGAGCGACATGAAATTCATGAAGATCCCGAACAAGGCGGTGCTGGCGCTGTTGGCGGTTTGGGTGGTGGTTGGGCTGCTGGCGGTGCCGTTTCAGCTTTGGCTGTATGGGCTTGGGCTGGGGGCTGCGGTGCTGGTGGCCGGGTTTATCCTGACGGCGGCGGGCGGCGTTGGCGCGGGCGATGCCAAGTTTGCCGCCGCGATGGCGCCGTTTTTCATTCACGCCGATCTGCGCTTTGTCTTTGGCCTGTTTGCCGCCTGCCTGCTGGGGGCGTTTGCGGCGCATCGGCTGGCGCGGCTGATCCCGCCGTTTCGCGCCGCCACCGAAGATTGGGCCAGTTGGACGCACAAGGATTTTCCGATGGGCCTTGCCCTGTCTGGAACACTGATCTTCTATCTTTTGGCCGCACTCCTGCCCCTTTTCTAAGGCATTTCGATCAGCACTAACCTTTCGGGAGTTTTTCTACCCGAATCGCGCAAGGGTGATGCTGATGAACATGCAAGTTCCGATGGGCGTTCAGGCGCCGCCGCAGCCAAAGACTTTGGCCGAAACCGGGCTGACTTTGGTGATGATGCGCGACATCTTGCTGAAGACCATGTTCCGGATGAACCTTGATCTGGTGTCAGACCTGTCGCGCGCCATCGCGCTGCCGGTGGCGCTGTGCCAAGAACTGGTCGACCTTGCGCGGCAACAACGCCTGCTGACCGCCAAGGGCACGCTGAACGCTGGCGCGAATTCATCCGAAATGAGCTATGAGCTGACCGATGCCGGCAAGGCGCGCGCCTTGGATGCGCTGTCGCAATCGGAATATTACGGCGCGCTGCCGGTGCCGCTGGATGCCTATTCGGCGCAGATGAAGCGGCAATCGGTGCGCGATATCAAACTGACCCGCACCGAATTGATGAAGGGCATGGGCCATCTGATCCTGCCGTCAGATCTGATTTCCAACCTTGGCCCTGCCGTCACCTCGGGCCGGTCGATTTTGATGTATGGCCCGCCGGGGAACGGAAAATCCAGTATTTCCAACGGCATCCGCGCGGCCTTGGGTGACAAGATCTATATTCCGCGCGCCATCGAATATTCGGGGCAGGTGATCACGGTCTATGACCCCATTGTGCATTCGGCCGCCGAAGCCTCTGTCGATGATCCGAACGCGCTGCGCCGCACCGGCAACCGCTATGACAATCGCTATGTCTATTGTGACCGCCCGTCGGTGATCACCGGCGGCGAACTGACGCTTGATATGCTGGACCTGAAATACAACCCGACTGCCCGCACCTATCAGGCACCGCTGCAACTGAAAGCCTCTGGCGGCATCTTCATCGTTGACGACTTGGGCCGTCAGGCCGAACCGCCGCAAAAGCTGGTCAACCGCTGGATCGTGCCGCTGGAAGAAAGCCGCGATATTCTGGCGCTGCAATCGGGCGAAAAATTCACCGTGCCGTTCGACACGCTGGTGATCTTTTCCACCAACTTCCACCCTAACGACATCTTCGACGGCGCGGCATTGCGCCGGATTTTCTTCAAGATCAAAATCGACGGTCCCAATCAGGAGATGTTCCTGAAAATCTTCGCGATGATGGCGAAAAAGCGCAAAATGCCGCTGGATGAGGCGACGCTGATCCACATGCTGAAAACCAAATATCCGACGATCAACAACAATTTCGCCAACTACCAACCAACATTCCTGATCGATCAGATGATCGCGGTTTGCGATTTCGAAGGCATTCCCTATCAAATGACCCCCGACCTGATCGACAGGGCTTGGGCCAACATGTTTGTGCGGCAGGAGGAAATCGCAAGATAAACGATCAATCTGATCGCAAACTGCAATCACCAACCTCCATCCTCTTGGCTAAAATATCCCACGGGGGGTCCGGGGGGTGTGAAACCACCCGGTCGCGCTTAGCCAAACAGCGTGACGCCGGATTCAGTGACCATTGCATCCAACCGCTGATCGAACTTATCGATCGGAACTTCCGGCATTGCCTGCGCCGAAAATGCAAACCCCACTGCCAAAGTTGGCCGCTTGGCCCGCAAGCCTTGCAAGGTGCGGTCATAAAACCCGCCGCCGTAGCCCAAACGAAAGCCGCGCGCGTCAAAGCCGACCAGCGGCACGATCAGCACTTCGGGCTCGATCCATGCGCCTTCGGCAGGAATTTCGGCGCCAAACGCGCCCATTTCCATTTTGCAGCCAACTGACCATTCGCGGAATTTCAACGGCTGACCGTTGGCAATGATCACCGGCACACAGACCGGCCCCTGATGCGCCGCCATCGCGGCAAACGGGTCAATCTCGGTGCGCATCGCCATGTAACCGGCCAAGGCCTTGCCGCGATGTGGGGCCAGAAAATCGGCCAAAATCTCGGACGCTTGCCCCTGCCCGGCGGCAAATGCCTGTTTGCGCGCCGCAAAGGCCGCCTTGCGCGCCGCGGCTTTCAATTCAACAGCCTTCAGATCGTCGTTCATAGCAGCACCAAACTTGCCAGTCCCAGAAACGCCAGATAGCCCAAAACATCCGTCAGCGTTGTTACGAATGTTCCCGACGCAAGCGCCGGATCAAGTTTTAGCCGATGCAGGCC
>JAHEDL010000280.1 GCA_024641255.1 Pseudorhodobacter sp. | reverse complement strand
CTGGGGGTGACGCTTTTGCTGGCGATCAACCAGATCGTGGTAAAAGAGGTTAACCACGGTTTGCAGCCGGTGTTCTTTGCCGGGGCACGGTCGGCGCTGGCGATTGTGTTTGTTTGGGCGGTGTTGCGGCATCGCGGGCTGACGGGGCGTATTCGGCGCACCGACCTGATCCCCGGTTTGGCGATTGGCACGATTTTTGCTGCCGAGTTTTTGTGCCTGTTCATGGCGCTTGACCTTACGGCGGTTGGGCGGGCCTCGGTTATCTTTTATTCGATGCCGCTGTGGATGTCAGTGTTGGCGCATTTCGGATTGCCGGGCGAACGCATTTCGCCGCTGCGCGGTGCCGGGCTTTGCCTTGCGTTCATTGGAACAGCTTGGGCGATTCTTTCGAAAAGCCCGTCGGGGCATGGCAACATTTGGGGCGATCTGTTTGCGCTGTTTGGCGCATTTGGCTGGGCGGGAACCGCGTTTCTGGCGCGCAAAACCACACTGCGCGAGGCAGGACCAGAGGCGCAGCTATTCTGGATGGTTATGGTTTCGGCCCCGATTCTGTTGGCGGTTTCGCCCGCCTTCGGCCCGCTTTTGCGCGAAATTGAACCGATTCACTGGTTTTGGCTGGTATTTCAGGCCGGCGTCGTAGTGGCGGGCGGCTTTATCAGCTGGCTTTGGCTACTTTCGGTCTATCCCACCTCGACCGTTGCCAGCTTTTCGTTTCTGACACCGCTGTTTTCGATAGCGCTTGGGCATGTGATTTTTGGTGAGGCGTTGTCTTTTGGCCTCATGGGCGCGGCCGGATTCGTCGCGGTGGGAATCGTTTTGATCAACCGCCGCTAGGGCAATTTCTTTCCACAGCGGGCTGTGGGTAAGTTTGCAACTTGCAGCGAAACCTCAGACAAATCGCGCAAGTGGGCAAGCAGCCTTGTGATTTTCAGCCCCAGCGATTTCGCCGCCGGTTTTATGCACACAGAGTCATCCACAGACCTGTTCACAGACGGCGCTGGGTGCAGATTGAACCCCGGAATCGGTCAAGCGCAAAATGTAGTGCATAAGTCTAAAAAATCCGTTGAAGGCTGACCGGAAATCCGACAGGTTGATCGCGCACTTCCAAGCGGCACAACATATAGTGCGTCGATGGATCGCCACACTCGCAAATCTATGCAGCCGCAAGTTCGCTAAAGCATATGACTGGGCCACACTTGGCCAAGGCCAGACGAGACGGGCGATGTGCCGGACGGGGACACTGCGGACGGGGCTATTGAGAACCTCGACGCCATATTTTGGGGCAGGCATATGAAAATTGAGCGGAATTTCACCACCGAAACCACCGGCGCCTATGGTGCGATGGGCTTTACGACGACCACGTCGGAAATTCGCAACCCCGATGGCAAAGTGGTGTTCCGCAACGAGGCTGTCGAAGTTCCAGAAGGCTGGAGCCAGGTTGCCTCGGACGTTTTGGCGCAAAAATATTTCCGCAAGGCTGGCATTCCGGCCTGCCTGAAGCGGGTCAAGGAAAAGGACGTTCCCAGCTTCTTGTGGCGCTCGGTTCCCGATGAAGACGCTTTGGCCAAATTGCCCAGCGACGCGCGGATGATCGGTGAGACTTCGGCCAAGCAGGTTTTCGACCGTTTGGCGGGAGCTTGGGCCTATTGGGGCTGGAAGGGCGGCTATTTTAGCAGCGAAGCCGATGCGCGCGCCTATTATGACGAGATGCGCTTTATGCTGGCGCGGCAAATGGCAGCGCCGAACAGCCCGCAATGGTTCAACACTGGCCTGCATTGGGCCTATGGCATCGATGGCCCGTCACAGGGCCACTACTATGTCGACCATAAGACCGGCACTTTGACCAAATCGACCTCGGCCTACGAACATCCGCAACCGCACGCCTGTTTCATCCAGTCGGTCAAGGATGATCTGGTGGGCGACGGCGGCATCATGGACCTGTGGGTGCGCGAGGCGCGCCTGTTCAAATATGGTTCTGGCACCGGCACCAACTTTTCGTCCTTGCGTGGCGAAGGCGAAAAGCTGTCGGGGGGCGGCAAGTCTTCTGGCCTGATGGGCTTTTTGAAAATCGGCGACCGTGCTGCGGGCGCGATCAAGTCGGGTGGCACCACGCGGCGGGCGGCCAAAATGGTGATCTGCGATATGGATCACCCCGATGTCGAAGCCTTTGTGAACTGGAAAGTCATCGAAGAGCAGAAAGTCGCGTCGCTGGTGGCCGGGTCTAAGGCGCATGAGCTGAAGCTGAACGAGATTTTCACCGCAATCCGCCAATGGGACGGCTCTGCCGAAGCATCGGTTGACCCAAGCAAGAACCCTGCGCTGAAGGCGGCGATCAAATCTGCCAAAAAGGCAATGATCCCCGACACCTACACCAACCGCATTTTGCAATATGCAAAGCAAGGCTTCACCAGCATTGAATTCCCCACCTATGACGTGGATTGGGATTCCGAAGCCTACATCACCGTTTCGGGGCAGAATTCGAACAATTCGGTGCGGGTCACCGATGCGTTCCTGACGGCTGTGAAAAACGACGCCGACTGGGCGCTGATCCGGCGCACCGACGGCAAGGTTGCCAAGACCATCAAGGCGCGCGACCTGTGGGATCAGGTTGGCCACGCTGCCTGGGCCTGCGCCGATCCGGGCATCCAGTTTCATGACACCGTGAACGCGTGGCACACCTGCCCCGAAGACGGTGCCATTCGTGGGTCGAACCCCTGTTCGGAATACATGTTCCTTGACGATACCGCCTGCAATCTGGCGTCGATGAACTTGCTTACCTTCTTCAAAGACGGCCAGTTTGACGCCAGCGGCTACATTCATGCCACCCGTCTTTGGACGGTCACGTTGGAAATTTCGGTGATGATGGCGCAGTTTCCGTCGAAGGAAATCGCGCAGTTGTCCTATGATTTCCGCACCTTGGGGCTGGGCTATGCCAACATCGGTGGTCTGCTGATGAACATGGGGCTTGGCTATGATTCCATCGCCGGGCGGGCGATGTGTGGGGCGCTTACCGCGTTGATGACGGGCGTGACCTATGCAACCTCGGCCGAAATGGCGGCAGAGTTGGGGGCGTTTTCGGGCTATGCGCGCAACGCCCAGCACATGCTGCGCGTGATCCGCAACCACCGCGCCGCTGCCTATGGCAAGACCGAAGGCTATCAGGGGCTGAACGTCAAACCGGTGGCGCTTGACGCTGCGAATTGCCCCGATCAAACCCTTGTCACGCTGGCGAAATCAGCATGGGACGAGGCGCTGATGCTGGGCGAGGCGCATGGTTTCCGCAACGCGCAAACCACCGTCATTGCGCCTACCGGCACCATCGGTTTGGTGATGGATTGCGATACCACCGGCATCGAGCCGGACTTTGCGCTGGTGAAGTTCAAGAAGCTTGCCGGTGGCGGCTATTTCAAGATCATCAACCAATCGGTTCCGGCCGCCTTGGAAAAGTTGGGCTATTCAACCGCGCAAGCGGCCGAAATAGTGGCCTATGCGGTGGGCCACGGCTCGATCGGCAATTGCCCCGGCATCAACACCACCTCGCTTGTTGGTCACGGTTTTGGCCCGCGCGAGTTGGAAAAGATTGAAAACGCGCTGCCGTCGGCGTTCGACATTCGCTTTGTGTTCAACCAGTGGACCTTGGGCGAAGAGTTCTGCAAAGGCTCTTTGGGTATTCCGGCCGAAAAGCTGATGGACCCGACCTTTGACCTGCTGCGCCATCTTGGTTTTACCAAAGCGCAAATCGACGCGGCAAACGACCACGTTTGTGGCACCATGACGCTTGAAGGTGCGCCGTTTCTTAAGAAAGAGCACTATTCGGTGTTCGATTG
>JAHEDL010000126.1:15173-18674 GCA_024641255.1 Pseudorhodobacter sp. | reverse complement strand
TGGTCTTGGGTCAAGGCGCAAACGCTGGCGTTCTTCCAATAACGCATGATGGCGGATGCGACATTTCAGTATACCATCGCATACCATCTTCCCTTTAACGCAGTTTTCAACTAAACGCGTCACAAGCGAATCCACAAAAGCAAAGGGCCCAAGATGACCAAAATCAAGGTAGCCAACCCCGTCGTCGAACTTGACGGCGATGAGATGACCCGGATCATCTGGGATTTCATCAAGCAAAAGCTGATCCTGCCCTATCTGGACATCGATCTGAAATATTACGACCTTGGCATCGAAGAGCGTGATCGCACCAACGATCAGATCACCATCGACTCTGCCGAAGCGATCAAGAAATACGGCGTCGGCGTCAAATGCGCCACCATCACCCCGGATGAGCAGCGCGTAGAAGAATTCGGGCTGAAGCAGATGTGGAAGTCGCCCAACGGCACCATCCGCAACATCCTTGGCGGCGTGATTTTCCGCGAACCGATCATCTGCAAAAACGTGCCGCGGCTGGTTCCGGGCTGGACCCAGCCGATTGTTATCGGCCGTCACGCCTTTGGCGACCAATACCGCGCCACCGATTTCCACTTCCCCGGCGCGGGCAAGCTGACGATGAAATTCGTCGGCGAAGACGGCACCGTGATTGAAAAAGATGTCTACGCGGCCCCCTCGGCTGGCGTCTACATGGGCATGTACAACCTTGATGACAGCATCATCGACTTTGCCCGCTCGTCGATGAACTATGGCCTGCTGAAAGGCTGGCCGGTGTATCTGTCGACCAAGAACACCATCCTCAAGGCCTATGACGGCCGCTTCAAGGATCTGTTCGCCAAGGTCTATGCCGAAGAATTCGAAGCGCAGTTCAAGGCCAAAGGCATCCATTACGAACACCGCCTGATCGACGATATGGTGGCTTCGGCGATGAAATGGTCGGGCGGCTATGTCTGGGCCTGCAAGAACTACGACGGCGACGTGCAGTCTGACACCGTGGCGCAGGGCTTTGGCTCGCTTGGTCTGATGACCTCGGTGCTGATGACCCCCGATGGCAAGATCGTCGAGGCAGAGGCTGCGCACGGCACCGTCACCCGCCACTACCGCGAACACCAGAAGGGCAAGGCAACCTCGACCAACTCGATCGCCTCGATCTTCGCCTGGACCGGCGGCCTGAAGCATCGCGCCAAGCTCGACAACAACGAACAACTGATGCGCTTTGCCGCGACGCTGGAAAAAGTCACCGTCGACACCGTCGAAGATGGCTGGATGACCAAGGATCTGGCGCTGCTGGTCGGCCCCGATCAGAAATGGCTGACCACCATGGGCTATCTGGAAAAAGTTGACGAATATCTGAACAAAGCCTTGGTCGGCTGATCCGACCTTCATCTTGGTTTAAATATCCTCGGGGGGACCGGGGGGCAGACAGCCCCCCGGCTTTCCTGTTTTTAATCCCCTCTGGCCTTTACAGCATAAACCCTGTATGGCCGCGCCAACCCGTATGAAAAGAAAGAGACCTCCCCGATGGAGCTTCGCAACATCGCCATTATCGCTCACGTTGACCATGGCAAGACCACCCTCGTCGATGAGCTGCTGAAGCAGTCCGGCTCGTTCCGCGACAATCAGGCCGTCGCCGAGCGTGCCATGGACAGCAACGACATCGAACGCGAGCGTGGCATCACCATTTTGGCCAAGTGCACGTCGTTGGAATGGGCTGGCGTTCGCATCAACATCGTCGACACCCCCGGCCACGCCGACTTTGGTGGCGAAGTTGAACGCATCCTGTCGATGGTCGATGGCGTGGTTCTGCTGGTTGACGCCGCAGAAGGCCCGATGCCGCAAACCAAATTCGTGACCTCGAAAGCGCTGGCTTTGGGCCTGCGCCCGATCGTGGTGTTGAACAAGGTTGACAAGCACGACGCCGAACCGTCGCGCGCGCTGAACGAAGTGTTCGACCTGTTCGCCAACTTGGGCGCAGACGATCATCAGCTTGATTTCCCTGTGCTTTATGCATCGGGTCGCTCTGGCTGGGCGGATGCCGAACTTGATGGCCCGCGCAAGGATCTGACCGCGCTTTACGATCTGGTGGTCAAGCACGTTCCCGAACCCAAGCAAATCGCACGCCGTTCCGAACCGTTCCAGATGCTGGCAACCACCCTGTCGGCTGACCCGTTCATCGGCCGCATCCTGACTGGCCGCGTCGAAGCCGGCACCCTGCGCGCAGGCGAAACCCTGAAAGCGCTGTCGCGCGATGGCGAACGCATCGAACAGTTCCGCGTTTCCAAGGTTCTGGCCTACCGCGGTCTGGTGCAGACCCCGATCGATGCCGCCGAAGCAGGTGACATCGTGACGCTGGCAGGCATGACCAAAGCCACCGTTGCCGATACGCTTTGCGCATTGGAAATCGAAACCGCTATTCCGGCACAGCCGATTGATCCGCCGACGATTTCGGTCACCTTCGGCATCAACGATTCGCCGCTGGCGGGCAAAGAAGGCTCGAAAGTGCAGTCGCGCGTCATTCGCGAACGTCTGATGAAAGAAGCCGAAATCAACGTCGCGATCAAAGTCACCGACACCCCCGGCGGCGATGCCTTCGAAGTTGCCGGTCGTGGCGAACTTCAGATGGGCGTGTTGATCGAAAACATGCGTCGCGAAGGTTTCGAACTGTCGATCAGCCGCCCGCGCGTGCTGTTCCAGGAAATCGACGGCGTGCGTCACGAGCCGGTTGAAGAAGTCACCATCGACGTGGATGACGAATACACCGGCCCGGTGATCGAAAAGCTGACCGGCCCGCGCAAGGGCGATCTGGTGGAAATGAAACCGGCTGGCGCTGGCAAGACCCGCATCATCGCGCATGTGCCGTCGCGTGGTCTGATCGGCTATCACGGTCAGTTCATGACCGACACCCGCGGCACCGGCGTGTTGAACCGCGTGTTCCACGGCTGGACCGCGCACAAAGGCGCCATCGAAGGCCGTCGCCAAGGCGTTCTGATCTCGATGGAAACCGGCGTGTCGGTGGCTTACGCCATGTGGAAGCTGGAAGATCGCGGCCACTTCTTCATCGGTGTGCAGGAACCGGTTTACACCGGAATGATCATCGGCGAACATAGCCGTGACAACGATTTGGAAGTGAACCCGCTGAAGGGCAAACAGCTGACCAACGTGCGCGCAAGCGGCACCGACGAAGCTGTGCGTCTGACCACGCCGGTGAAACTGTCGCTGGAACAGTGCATCGCCTATATCGACGATGATGAACTGGTGGAAGTCACCCCGAAATCGGTGCGGATGCGCAAACGCTATCTGGACCCGAACGAACGCAAGCGCCACTCGCGCAACGCCTAAACAAGAAAACCCGCCGAAAGGCGGGTTTTTTCATTTCAGATCAGCGCGTTGGTTGCGAAAGATAATCTGAAATCTTAAGCGGCCAGCGCCAATCTGCAGGGCATGAAATCTTCGACCGTCACCCTATCGCCGTCAAAGGTGCAAAAGGTTGACGAGGCGATTTCGTTC
>JAHEDL010000126.1:0-15163 GCA_024641255.1 Pseudorhodobacter sp. | reverse complement strand
CCGCCCCTTGTTTCCGACCAGCGATAATACAGGCTGGGCGCGGCCGCATCGGTGGCATAGCGCAGCGCGTAAAGCCGTTTGCCATCCGACAAAGCCGCCGTCATCCGCAAATACGGCAAGGCACCCTTGGCTTTGGCCAGCGAAATAAACCGCGCTGCTGCCCGCTCCAACGCGCCGCGCGGATCGCCATCCAGCCCTTCGGCCACGGCCACAAGAAACAACGCTTCGGAATCGGTGGCCCCGCGCCGCGCGGTGTATAGCGCATCGGGGATCATCATATCGGCATCGCGGCGAAACTGATCATACCCGCCGACCTGACCGTTGTGCATAAAGCTCCACGCGCCATGCACAAACGGGTGGCAGTTGTTGCGGCTGGTCGCGGTGCCGGTCGAGGCCCGCACATGCGCCAAAAACAGCCCCGATTTCACCTGCGCTGTCAGGCTTTTCAGGTTCGGGTCCGACCACGCTGGCATTACATCGCGGTAAAGCCCCGGTTCGGGTCGATCACCATACCATGCGATGCCAAAGCCATCAGCATTGATCGCCGAATGGGTCTGCATAGCGTGGTGGCTTTGGTGGATCAATGAATGGCCGGGGCGGCTGACGATTTCCTCAAGGAAAATCGGCGCACCCACATATGCAGCCCAACGACACATGCTCTGCCCTCACATAACTTTGGGCCTGACCGGCCTCTTCAACGCAAGGCTAGCACAAAGCCGTGGCTTTGCGCTGGATTTATTTGGTCAAATTCGCGCGAGCCGATTACGCGCCAACCTCTTCCACCACAACCAGATCGCGCACCGAAGCGCCCTTGGCATGCGAAAGCGCCGCCTGATATTCCGGCGAATTGTAGCACTCGACCGCCGCTTCAACGCTGGGGAAACGCGCAACCACGTTGCGCGCCCGGTCGTTGCCCTCTAGCTGCACATAACGACCACCGCGGGCCAGAAATACCCCGCCATGCGCCGCAATCGCCGGACCGGCGGCCTTGGCATATTTGCCATAGGCCTCGGCGTCTGTGACGTGAACCTGCGCGATCCAAAGTGCGGTTGGCATTTACGCCTCCAACGCGGCATGAACCGCGGCAATTGCTGCATCGGCCAGCGCAATATCGGCCCCGCCGCCCTGCGCCATGTCGGGGCGACCACCGCCACCTTTGCCGCCCAAGGCTTCAACTGCAGCCTTGGCCAGCGTGACTGCCGAGATCCGTGCGGTCAGATCGGCGGTAACACCGGCGGCAACCGCAGGCTTCGCACCAGTATCGGCGATCAGCACCACAGCGCCCGACCCGATCTGCGCCTTCATCTCGTCAATCAAGGCTGGAAGGTCTTTGCCCGACACGCCCGAAAGCACCTGAGCAATCAGCTTTACGCCGTTGATTTCCTTGACTTCCGGCCCGCCAGACTTGCCGCCCATCGCCAGTTCGCGGCGCAGTTGCGCCACTTCGTTGGCCAAAGCGCGGCGTTCGTCTTGCAGCGCTTTCACGCGGTCAAGCACGTCACCCGCATGGGTTTTCAGCGCGGCGGCCACATCTGCCAGCCGTTTGTCTTGCGCGCTAAGGTGGTCCAGCGCGGCCTGACCGGTCAAAGCTTCAATCCGGCGCACGCCCGAAGACGAGGCGCTGTCCGACAGCAGCACAAACGCGCCAATGTCGCCAGTGCGCGCCACATGGGTGCCGCCGCAAAGTTCAAGGCTATAGGTGCGGCCATCGGCGCCCTTGCCCGAACCATCCAGCGTGCCCATCGACACCACGCGCACTTCGTCGCCGTATTTTTCGCCAAACAGCGCCTGCGCGCCCAAGGCCCGCGCGTCGTCTGGCGTCATGATCCGGGTATCAACGGCGGTGTTTTGCCGGATGAATTCGTTCACCTCGGCCTCGACGCTGCGCTGTTCGGCCTCTGACATTGCGGAAGAATGGCTGAAGTCAAAGCGCAAACGGTCAGCGGCGTTCAGCGACCCGCGCTGCGCCACATGGTCGCCCAAGGCACGCCGCAGGGCTTCGTGCAGCAGGTGGGTGGCCGAGTGGTTGGCACGAATGGCGCCGCGACGGCCATGCGAAACCTCTAGCTTCGCGGGCTGACCGCGCAGGATCGTACCTTCGGCCACGCGCGCGATATGCAGGAAAACGCCGGCCTGTTTCTTGGTGTCGGTCACTTCGGCCAAACCGGTCGCGGTGCGGATATAGCCGGTATCGCCGACCTGACCGCCGCTTTCGGCGTAGAACGGGGTCTGGTTAACCACGATCTGCACGGTGGACCCAACCTCGGCCGCGCCAATCAGCGCGCCATCGCGCACAAGTGCGTCGATCTGGCCTTCGGCGGTTTCGGTGTCATAGCCAAGGAATTCGGTCGCGCCATGGGCTTCGGCGATTTCAAACCACACCTTCGCATCGGCAGTGCCGCCAGCGCCCGACCAGCTTGCACGGGCCTTGGCTTTCTGTTCGGACATCGCGTCGTCGAAACCGGCGACATCGACGGCGCGCGACTTTTCACGCAGCACGTCTTGCGTCAGGTCCAGCGGGAAGCCGTAGGTGTCATAAAGTTTGAACGCCACACCGCCGGGCAGATCGGCGCCTTCGGGCAGACGGTCCAGCTCGTCATTCAACAGCCGCAGGCCACGGTCAAGCGTGGTCTTGAAACGGGTTTCTTCCAGCCGCTGGGTTTCCTCGATCAGCGCCTGCGCGCGGGCGAGTTCAGGGTAAGCCGCCCCCATCTGCCGCACCAAAGCCGGAACCAGACGGTGCATCACCGGGTCCTGCGCACCCAGCATATGCGCGTGGCGCATCGCACGGCGCATGATGCGGCGCAGCACATAGCCGCGACCTTCGTTCGACGGCATCACCCCATCTGCAATCAGGAACGATGTAGACCGCAAATGGTCCGCGATCACGCGGTGGCTGGTTTTGCCGGGGCCATCGGGGTCGGTGTTGGTTGCGTGCGCCGATGCCTCGATCAGGCTGCGCATCAGGTCGGTGTCATAGTTGTCGTGCTTGCCCTGCAGCAGCGCGCCAATCCGCTCCAACCCCATGCCGGTATCAATCGACTGCATGTCCAGCGGCCGCATCGTGCCATCCGCGAACTGTTCGTTCTGCATGAACACGTTGTTCCAGATTTCGATATAACGGTCGCCGTCTTCTTCGGCCGAACCGGGCGGGCCACCCCAGATTTTGTCGCCGTGGTCGTAGAAGATCTCGGTGCACGGGCCGCAGGGGCCGGTCGGCCCCATCCGCCAGAAGTTGTCATCGCTGGCAATGCGGATGATGCGATTATCGGAAATTCCGGCAACCTTTTTCCAGATCGTCGCGGCCTCATCATCGGTGTGATAGACGGTGACTAACAGCTTGTCTTTGTTCAGTCCAAAATCTTTGGTCAGCAATTCCCAAGCAAAAGCAATGGCTTCGGCCTTGAAGTAATCGCCAAAGCTGAAGTTGCCCAGCATTTCGAAAAACGTATGGTGGCGCGCGGTATAGCCGACGTTATCAAGGTCGTTGTGCTTGCCGCCAGCGCGCACGCATTTTTGCGCCGTAGTGGCGCGCTTGTAGTCGCGGGTTTCAACGCCGGTAAAGCAGTTCTTGAACTGCACCATGCCCGAATTCGCAAACATCAGCGTCGGGTCATTGCGCGGCACAAGCGGAGAGCTTTCCACCACTTTGTGGCCATTGCGGGCGAAGAAATCGATATAGGTCGAGCGGATGTCGTTCAACGAAGCCATGGTCTGGGGCCTCCAAAAGGCAGGAAAACTCTGTTGCGCTTCGTTTATCCGCCCTGCGCGGGGCTGTCCACGCCTTCGTGACAAGACAATGAAAAAGGCCGGAAACTTGCGCTTCCGGCCTTCAAATTCAACCGCTTGGTCAAAGATCAATCATCAAGAACGGCGGCCTCTTCGCCGCTGATCGAAAAATCCAATCCATTCGCGGTGCGGATGCGTTCTTCAATGTCCTGCGCGATGGCCGGATTTTGCTTCAGGAAGGTCTTGGCGTTTTCACGGCCCTGCCCGATGCGTTCATCCTTGTAGGAATACCAGCTGCCCGACTTTTCAACCACGCCGGCTTTGACACCGATATCAACCAACTCACCCACCTTCGAAATGCCTTCGCCATACATGATGTCGAATTCAACTTCCTTGAACGGCGGCGAAACCTTGTTCTTCACCACTTTCACGCGGGTGGCGTTGCCAACGACTTCGTCACGATCCTTGATCGCGCCGGTGCGGCGAATATCCAGACGCACCGAGGCGTAGAATTTCAACGCGTTGCCGCCGGTGGTGGTTTCGGGGCTGCCAAACATCACGCCGATTTTCATCCGGATCTGGTTGATGAAGATCACCATGCAATTGCTGCGCCCGATCGACGCGGTCAGTTTGCGCATCGCTTGGCTCATCAATCGGGCCTGGCTGCCCATCTGCATGTCGCCCATATCGCCTTCGATTTCCGATTTCGGCACCAAGGCCGCGACCGAGTCGACAACGATCAGGCTTACCGCGCCAGAGCGCACCAGCGTATCGACGATCTCTAGCGCCTGTTCGCCGGTGTCAGGCTGCGAGATCAGCAACTCATCCAGATTGACGCCCAATTTCTTGGCGTATTGCGGGTCAAGCGCGTGTTCGGCGTCGACAAAGGCGCAAACGCCGCCTTTTTTCTGCGCTTCGGCCACGACATGCAGCGTCAGCGTGGTTTTGCCCGACGATTCCGGCCCGTAAATTTCAATAATCCGGCCCTGCGGCAGGCCACCGATGCCAAGCGCGATATCAAGACCCAACGATCCGGTCGAGGTGGCTTCGATATCCATGACCGGGTTGTCTTGGCCGAGCTTCATGATCGAGCCCTTGCCAAACTGGCGTTCAATCTGCGCCAAGGCGCTTTCCAACGCTTTTGCCTTATCCATATCCCGCTTCCCGTTCAACTCGAGTAGATTTGCCGCTGCCATTGCTTTGCCCTTATCCCACGGTTGCATCCAGGCGGCAATCGCCGAAGATGTTCTCTATTTGTTTTGTCTCTTATGGGGGTAAACAGAGAACATTTCAACCAAATTGTCGCGACCCCAGTGTTTTCAAAGCTTGGTTAAGGATTGATTACCAAAATCCACAATCCGCGCCTGTTTGCAGGGATTTTGGCGCGGCGCTTGAATGACTACCAGCGCGGCACCATTCGGAACGCCGACTTTGCAGAAGCGCCAGCACCGCGCTGTTTTTGGTAAAACTGCCGTCATTCGATTTCGGCCTTTGCACCAAAACCAGGTTTCCCCTTGGTCAGTGCAACTGCCCCTGCACTGTCGCCGTCAGATCGCTGAGCGAAAACGGTTTGGCCAAAAAGGTTGAATTCGGAATTCTGGATTGCCCTTCCGACAACGCCTCTTCGGCATAGCCCGACACAAAGATCACCTTGACGTTGGGCCGCGTTTGCAACGCCTGCCGCACCCAGCTTGGCCCGTCCATGCCCGGCATCACCACATCGGTGACAAACACATCGACTTCAAGGCTGGGATCTTCCAAGGTCTTCAGCGCCTGTTCGGCGTTTTCAGCCTCTAGCACGGTATAGCCGCGCATCCGCAGGGCGCGGCTGGCAAAGGCGCGCACCGGGGCCTCGTCTTCGACCAACAGCACCACACCTTCGCCCTGACGCAAGATCACCTTTTGCGGCGGCGGTGCCTGCGGCGCAACCTCGGTTTCGGGACCAGAGTAGGCCGGAAAATAAAGCAAGAAAGTGGTGCCTTCGCCTTCGGTCGAATCAACAAAGATGAAGCCGCCGGACTGTTTTACGATGCCATAGGCCGTCGAAAGCCCCAGCCCCGTGCCTTCGCCGGCGCGTTTGGTGGTGAAGAACGGTTCAAAGATTTTCTGCAGCCGTTCGGGCGGCATGCCATGCCCGGCGTCGCGGACGCGAATCACCGCATAGTCACCCGCAGGCACCACGGCGCGGTCACGGCGCATTTCTTCGCTAAGGGTCAGAGCTTCGGTTTCGATCTGAATCGCGCCACCTTCGGGCATGGCGTCGCGCGCGTTGACCACCAGGTTCATGATGACCTGCTCTAGCTGGCGTTTGTCGGCGCGAATCTGGCCCAAATCGGGGGCATGCGACAGCCGCAGGCGCACCCGTTCGCCCACCAGACGGTTCAGCAGATGCGTCAGGTCTGACAGCACATCTTGCAGATCAATGCGTTCGGGTTTCAAGGTTTGCTTGCGCGAAAACGCCAGCAGCTGCCCAACCAAAGCGGCGGCGCGATTGGCGTTTTGGTGAATTTGAATCAAATCGGCATATTCGGGATCGCCACTGTTATGGCGCAGCAACAACAAGTCGCAATGCCCCGAAATCGCGGTCAGCAGATTGTTGAAATCATGCGCCACCCCGCCGGCAAGCTGGCCGATGGCCTGCATTTTCTGGCTTTGCACAAACTGCGCTTCCAGCGTTTTCAACGCGGTTGCATCCTGAAGCACCGCCAGAACCGCCGGGCGACCCAGTTCAACGATGCGGCGCAGCGTGACTTGCACAAACACCTCGCCGCCCAGTTTGCGCGCGCACAGCACTTCAGCACCGCCGGGAATGCGTTCTTGCGCCACGTCTGACAGCCAATCGGCCACCGGGCGCCCAAGGCCTTCAAACAAATCATGAATAAGCGCATCCGTGCCGTCAAGCTGCAGCAAATCGCGCGCGGCTTTGTTGGCAAGCCGCAAGGCGCCATTGGATTCAAACTTCATCAGCGCAACCGGTACATGTTCAAAATCGGCCAACATGCTTTCATCATTTTGACGCCGCGTGACCGGGAGCAGATAAATTTCACGCCGTTCGCCAATGCTTTCAACCTCTGCCAGAATCGCGCGCACCGGGCCATCGGCGGCGGTTACTTCCACCTCTTCGCCCGAATGCAGCGCGGTCGAGGTGAAAATGCGGTCAAGCCGTTTGGGCCGCCCGCCCAGCAACCGACGCATCGCATCATTGGTAAACAGCACCACGCCGGATTTATTCGCCGTCAGCATCGGCAGGCTAAGCGATTCTACGCCGCGGCTTGCGCCGGGCGAAGAGCGGTCCAAAAACTCTTCCAACCGCCACAAAAACTGTCGGTCTGACACGCGGTGCACCGAAAGCCGCAAATGGCCACGCCGCGTTGCCACATCTTCGCGGGCGGCCCCGGCGTGGGCGGCGCGGGTTTGCAGCCGATACAGCACCGCCGCGGGCGAGGCGAAGTGATCTTTCAGCGCGCTGACCAGTGTTGCGCCCGCTTGCACCGCAAAGCGATCTTGCGCGCTGATGTTCTGAAACCCGATCTGCCCGAAAGCATCGGTTGCAAAACACGGTGCCGCGTCATGGGAAATAAGCGCAATAAGCCTTTGTTCTTGCTTGATATCACTGCGTAGACGCAGCCAACGCACGATGCGCTGCACGGTCACCAGAATTGCAAAGGTTAGCCCGGCGGCCAAGCAGGCAAGCGCCCAAGTTGGATTAGGCGCAATCGCCACGCCAACACTGCAGGCCAGTGCCGCGCCCAGCAGCACCCAATACCCGCTGTGCGATGCGCTGCTTTGGTCAAAATCCTTGATCTGACCTGATGTCACACTGGCCACCGCACGCTCCACTTGGGTAAATCTTTGAGCAAGATTAGGGATAAAAATCGTTAACGCCAGCTTAACCCAAGCTAAAATCGTGCATTTAATTGCGAACAATCCTCTTAGAGTTGTGTGTGTCAGCCACCCTGGCGGGCAAGCAGCGCCACAAAGAAGCCGTCCGCGCCTTCAAGTGGTGAAAAGCGCCGCATGAAACTGCAGCTAAACTGTGAATTTCTGGCCAGAAAGCCTTGAATCTGCGCCTCATTTTCCTCTGTCAGCATCGAACAGGTGGCATAGGCCAACACGCCATTTGCCGCCAGCATCGGCGCGGTTTTATCCAAAATCCCGGCCTGTATCTGTACCAGTTCGGCCAGACGCTGTTCGCTTAGCGCCCATTTCCCCTGCGGATCGCGGCGCCAACTGCCAGAACCAGAGCAGGGCACATCCGTCAAGATCACATCATAAGGCGCAGACTTTGCAGCATTTTCCAAAACCGTCACCGCAACACCTGCCCGCTTTGCCCGGTCGGGCAAATCACGCATCCGGCGCGGGTCGGCATCATGCGCGAACAGCGGCCCCGTGACGCGCGCCGCCATTGCCAAGGTTTTGCCGCCGCCGCCCGCGCAATAATCCAGCATCTTTTGGCCGTTGACCAAGGGCAAGGCTTCCACAACGGCCTGACTTGCGGCGTCTTGCAGTTCAACCAACCCATCAAGATAAGGCTGCGAGGTTTGAATTTTGCGTGCGTTTTCGGTGACTTCCAGTGCGGTCTTGGCAAGGGCATGCGGTTTGCTTTGCACACCCGCTTCCGCCAAAGCCGCCTGCGCCTTGGCAAGCGTGGTTTTGGCGGTGTTCACCCGCAAAAACACCGGTGCGCGGTGGCGCAGCGCCTGCATCACGGCGGTAAAATCAGCACCAAGCGCGGCTTGCAGCCGTGGCAGTAGCCAGTCGGGGCAATCCAAAGCCTCGGCCAAACTTGGCTCTTTCGCGGTATCGGCCGCGGTCAGTGCCGCGGGCGCATGGCCTTCGCCGGTGAACAGCGAATCTGGCGCAATACCACGGTCACGCACCCCGCCAAGAATGATGCCGCGCGCGGTGGCAGAGCCGCCCATCGCCGCATGCGAGCGTTTGCAGCGCAGCGCATCATAGACCAGATCGCGCACCGCGTTGCGGTCGCCAGACCCGGCAAAGCGGCTGGCGCGCCCCCAATTGGTTAACGCCTGTTCGGCGGGCATGCCGCCAAGAATACGCTCTAGCACTTCGATGGCGGCCGACAGGCGGGCAGACGGTGTCATTGGCAGGACCTTTTGGCTGCAACACGATCAGATTTCACGCTTTTCTCTCCTGCAAGATATTGCCGCCATCGACCACAATCACCGCGCCATTCACATAAGACGCCGCAGGCGACGCCAGAAACGCCACCACCGCAGCCACCTCTTCTGGCCGTCCGGCGCGACCGGGGGGCGTCGCTGCTGCGGCGCGCAATTCTTCGGGGGTCGAGGCTTCGGTGCCGATCCACCCCGGTGCCACCGCGTTCACCGTTACACCCTTTGCCGCGACTTCCAGCGCCAGCGCGTGGGTCAGGCCAACCATGCCCGCCTTGGCGGCAGAATAGGCACTTTCCCCAATGTTAGAGACGTATGGGCCGGTGACAGAGGCCATCATCACCACCCTGCCCTGACCCGCCGCCAGCATCGAAGGCAGGCAAGCTTGGGTGACCAGAACGGCGGTGGTCAACGACACATCCATCGCGCGGCGCCATTGATCTGGCGTCATGTCCAGAAACCCGACCTGTTCGGCTGGGGCCGTCACCGACCCCATGCCGGCGTTGTTCACCAGCACCGAAACCGGCCCCACCGCATCGGCCATCGCCGCCACCTGCACCGGATCGGTCAGGTCGGCCTGATGCGCTGTCACCTGATAGCCTTCGGCGATCAACTCTGCCGCGCGGGCAAAGATCCGCCCGGTGGTTGCGGTGATCGCCAGCCGGTATCCGGCCTGCCCCAGCGCCCGCGCGCAGGCCATTCCAATACCGCCCGGCGCACCCGCGCCTGTGATCAGTGCCAACATCGGCCACCTCCTGCTGCGCCCTCCCTACAGGGCGGCGAAAATCGACGCAACCGATGCTGCGGCTCTGGCAATCTGGTGGCTCCGCCCCCATGTTGACCGCAAGTAACGAGGTGACATGTCAGAGCCAAAGCCCCTTCCCCTGTCACAAGAGCTGCTTGCCTTGGCACGCGACGGTGCTTCAGAGCGGGTTTCGATCGCAGATCTGCTGGACGGCATTCGCAGCCACGCGCGGGCGACGCTGTTGCTGCTGTTTGCCATTCCCAACACGCTGCCGGGCATTCCGGGCACATCGGCGATCACCGGCTTGCCGCTGGTGTTCTTGACGCTGCAAATGCTGTTGGGCCGCCCGGTCTGGCTACCGGGGCTGATAGCGAACCGGTCGATCACCCGCAGCGCGCTGCTGTCTGTGCTGACGCGGGCAGAGCCGTGGTTGGCGCGGGTTGAAAAGCTGCTGACGCCGCGCTTGCTGCCGTTGTCATCTGACCGGATGGTGCAGGTGATTGGCGGCGGCTGTGTGGTGCTTAGCCTGTTGATCATGCTGCCGATTCCGTTTGGCAACATGCTGCCAGCCGTGGCGATTATTCTGATTTCACTGGGGTTGATGCAACGCGATGGCGTGCTGATCATCGCGGGCAGCACGGTGGCTTGGCTTGGCCTTGCCACGTTGGGCGTGGTGTATTGGGCGCTGCTGAAGGCGACAATTTTCGTGTTTTTCGGCGCTTTTGCCGTGTAATCGGCGCGCCGGTCCAAAACCCAAATCCCCTAAAACGAAAAGGCCCCCACGCGGGGGGCCTTTGATCGGTTAGCCAACCCGGTAGTTCGGGCTTTCGCGCGTAATCTGCACGTCATGGACGTGGCTTTCTTTCAGCCCTGCGCCGGTGATGCGGACAAACTGGCAGTTCTGGCGCATTTCGGCCACGGTAGCGCAGCCGGTATAGCCCATCGCCGCGCGCAAGCCGCCAACCATCTGGTGAATGACCGCCGCGGCAGAGCCTTTGTAGGGCACCTGGCCTTCAATGCCTTCCGGCACCAGCTTGTCGGAGGCGGCGTCTTTCTGGAAATAGCGGTCGGCCGAGCCCCGCGCCATTGCCCCCAAAGACCCCATGCCACGATAAGCCTTGAACGACCGGCCCTGCCACAAGATCACCTCGCCCGGAGATTCGTCGGTGCCTGCGATTGCCGAGCCGACCATCGCGCAGGACGCGCCTGCCGCAATCGCCTTGGCGAAATCGCCCGAGAATTTGATGCCGCCATCGGCGATCACCGGCACATTGCCGGCGGCGCGTGCCGAATCCATGATCGCGGTCAGCTGCGGCACACCCACACCGGCGACGATCCGGGTGGTGCAGATCGACCCGGGGCCGATGCCAACCTTCACCGCATCGGCACCTGCGCCAATCAGCGCCCGCGTGGCTTCGGCAGTGGCGACGTTACCGGCCACCACTTGCACCTTGTTCGACAGTTTCTTGATGCGTTCCACCGCGCGCGCCACACCTTCGGAATGGCCATGCGCGGTGTCGATCACCACCATATCCACCCCGGCTTCGATCAGCGCTTGGCTGCGTTCAAAGCCCGCATCGCCCACGGTCGAGGCTGCAGCCACCCGCAGCCGACCCATTTCGTCTTTGCAGGCTTGCGGGTTCAGCACGGCCTTTTCGGTGTCTTTCAACGTCAACAGGCCCGTCAGCTTGCCTTTGCCATCGGTGACAAGCAGTTTTTCGATCCGGCGGGCTTTCATCAGGCTGATCGCCGCATCGCGGTCGACCGGCTCTTGCAGCAGCGCCAGATTTTCCGACGACATCATCACCGAAACTGGGGTCTTGTCATCACTGGCAAAACGCATGTCGCGGTTGGTCACGATGCCCAGCACCCGGCCACTGCCATCGACCACCGGAAAGCCGGTGATCTGATAGCGGTCCATCAGCACTTTGGCGTCGGCCAAGGTCTGTTCGGGGCGCAGGGTGATCGGCTGATACACCACACCGGATTCGAACCGCTTCACCCGGCTGACTTCGCGCGCTTGCGCTTCAAGGTCCAGGTTGCGGTGAATAACGCCAATGCCACCGGCCTGCGCCATGGCAATCGCCATCCGGCCTTCGGTCACGGTATCCATGGCCGACGACAACAGCGGAATGTTCATCCGGATGCTTTGGGTGACAAAAGTCGACGTGTCCGCCTCGGAAGGCAGCACCGAGCTTGCCGCCGGCACCAGCAAAACGTCATCAAATGTGAGCGCCTCGCGAATCTCCATAATTGCCTCCTACGGGGGTCTGGGGGGAGTGTTCGTTTGACGGTTCCCATTTTCACGCAAGACGGCGAAGCGCAACCCCCATTCGCCCCCTTGCGGCGAAAATGCCGCCGTGCAGACTGCGCCAAACAGGTCAGAGGCTAAGATGCGCGTCGCGATTGTCGAAAACACCCAAGTCACCCATCACGGTCAGGTCGGCGTGGCGCTGCACGAAGCCGCTGCCAAGATTGATCTTTACAAGCCTTGGGCCGATGGCGTGCTGCCCGCCCCGGGCAGCTATGATGCGCTGGTGGTGTTTGGTGGTGAGCAGAATGCGTTGGCCGATGATAGCCACCCCTATCTGGCAGCGCTGGCCGCACAGATGTACGACAGCGCGATTTCGGGCAAAGCCACGCTTGGCATTTGCTTGGGCAGCCAAGTTCTGGCCCGCGGCGCAGGGGCACAGAACCGGCTGGGCACGAACCCGGAATTTGGCTGGTGCGAGGTTGAGCTAACGCCAGAAGGCCGCGCCGATCCGGTGCTATCGCATCTGCCGACACGGTTTCCGATCTTTCAATGGCACTCTGACACTTTCACCCTGCCCGATGGCGCAGTGCATCTGGCCAGCAATGCCGCAACCCCGATGCAAAGCTATCGCATCGGTCGCGCAGGCTACGCGACGCAGTTCCATTTCGAAGCCTCGCGCGCTGTGGTGGCCGATATGACGCGAGCTTTCCCCGAAGCGGCGGTGCGGATGAACCCCGATTGGCTGGCGCAGCACCAAGATCAGGCGGCGCGGCTGGGCCGCGATGCCGATCAGCATGGGCTGGCGATTGCCCGCGCTTGGGTGGCGTTGATCTGATAGGTTTGGTGCGGCGCCGGTGGCAAATGCGGATGCCTCCGGCGGGGATATTTAGGCCAAGAGGATGGGGCTTTCAGGCTTCGGCAGCGTTGGTTTTGGCGGCGAGTTTGCCGGTTGGCCAGAGTTTCAGCACCGCAATCGCAATGGCTGGGATCAGCCCTAGGGCAAGGATAAGCACCAGAACGCCCGCGTTGGTCCATAGGCCGCCCAGTGCCAGCAATGCGCTGGCATAGGCGGCGATGGGAAAGGTGAAGCTGCCCCACAGCGGCGAAAAGCCAGAGGCGGTGATCCAGCGGGACGATGCCAGCAGCGCCAGCAAGATTACTGCGCCGAACGCCGCGAAGCTTTGCGCCAGAATGGGTTGACCCAGCGCGGTGGCGGTCAGCGCGAATAGTGCCGCTGGCGCCAGATGGATCGCCAGCAGCGGCCGGAGCGGCGCGGGCGGGATGCGGGCGATCAGTTGCGCCAAGGATATGCCCCAGATCGCCGCCGCGATTGGCAGGGCCAGCCACAAAAGCCCCTGCGCCAGACCGCTGTAGCCCAATTGCGCCAGCGGCGGCGCCGCCACGATGAAGCCGACAAAGCTCAGGTGCCAGCTGGGGTTCACGCCGCGCGTCTCTGTCGGCAGGCTGATCAGCAGGGTTATCGCCAGTGCCGCATGCGCCAGCAGGCTTGCGCCCAGCAAGATCAGCGCCAGCATTGGCGCATAGGGCAGCAGCACGGCGGCAGCGGCCATGCCGCTCATAGAGGCGGCGGCAAGCCCGGCGCGGCCCGGCAGCACCCGCAGGTCTTCGATCAGCACCGCAGGGCGGCGCAAAAGCTTGGCGATCAGCGCGAATGTTGCGAACAACCACAGCACCAGCAGCGCGCCCAACGCGGCCTCGACCGGGCCATCGGGCAGCGCCAGCACTGCCGCAGCTTTGCGCAGTGCAAGCCCCAGGCCCAACAGCCCCAGCAGCGCCGAAAACAGTGCAGGCGGGGTTTTGGCAAAGAGCTTGGGCTTGCGCGGCGGAAACTCTGGCGCAGGATAGGCTTTGGGGCGGCGTTGCAGTGGCGGGCGAAGCGGCGGTTGCGACATGGCAGATCTCCTTGCCCCACCCTTATCGCCGCCCCGGCCCGGCCCCCGCAAGCGCCGCGATTGCCGCAGCTATTTCAGGAACGGAAACCAGTCTTCGCGCAGCACCTGCCCCGCTTGCATGTCATGCCCCGGATAGGGCGGCGAGGTGCGACCGGGCCGTTCGACATAGCGCGCATCATCGCCCAGCAGCCGCAGCGAAAACGCCCGCCGCCGTGTGCCCGCGTTGTTGCCACGCGCGCCGTGCAGCGTCAGATAGTTGAAGGCCACGGCATCGCCCGGCTCCATCTGCCATTCCAGCACCTGCATGGCTTCGGCATCGGGGTCTGGCACCGCCATGTATTTTTCCGGGTTCGGGTAGAACGAGGTTTCCGCCAGCCAGCGCGTTGGCAGCACCTCTTTCGGCCACCGATGCGACCCCGCAACGCAGCGCAGCGACGCCTCTTTCACCGGGTCCAGCGGCGACCAGAACGACACGGTTTGCTGCCCCGCGACGAAGTAATACGGCCCGTCTTGGTGCCAAGGCGTGGGTTTCGAGGTGCCGGGTTCTTTCACCAGCACATGGTCGTGAAACAGCTGCACCCGCTGCGAGCCCATCAGCTTGGCCGCCACATCGGCAACTTCCGACTGCTTGATCACCTTTTCAAATTCGGGAATGCGGTTCCAGTTGCAGTAATCGTCAAAGAACCGCCCGCCCTCGCCCGGTTTCAGGTTTTCCGCCGCATAAGGCCCCGGCTCTGCCATGTTGCGCGCCACTCCTGCGCGCAGCTCTTCGACCCAATCGGCCCACAAGCCTTTCACCAGCACAACGCCATCGCGCTGATAGGCTTCGATCATTTCGTCTGTCACCTGAACTGCCATCGCGGCCTCCTGATTTTCGCTCTGGGCAAAGCTATGGCGCAGACCTATCATAGCTTCAAATAATACGTTCAAATATCGGCCATAACCTGATGCTATCGCTTACCCTGCGCCAGTTGGAATATGCCACCGCCGTGGGCCGCCACGGCGGTGTCACGGCTGCGGCAGAGGCGCTGCATGTCAGCCAACCGGCGCTGTCGGTGTCTTTGGCGCAGTTAGAGGCCCTGCTGGGACGGCCGCTGTTTTTACGCCGGGCGGGCGGGCGGCTGACCCCCACCGCCTTTGGCCGGGGCTGGCTGGACGAGGCGGAGGCGCAGCTTGCCGCCCTTGCCCGGCTGACCGAAGTCAGTCCGGGGCGCGAAGAAATCCGGCTTGCGATCTTTGAAGACCTTGCGCCTGCCAGCCTTGCGCCACTGCTGGCCTATGCGCAACACCACGCGCCAGATTTGCGCATCACCGCCAAAGTCATGGGCTTTGAAGCCTTGGCAGAGGCGCTGCACCGCGGTCAGGTCGATCTGGCGCTGACATGGGA
>JAHEDL010000273.1 GCA_024641255.1 Pseudorhodobacter sp. | reverse complement strand
TGGTGGGCATCGCGGAACGGCAGGTTCAGCGCGCGCACCAGCCAATCGGCCAGATCGGTTGCGGTGGAGAAGCCCGAGGCGGCCGAGGTGGCCAGCACGTCGCGATTGGCGGTCATGTCGCTGACCATGCCGGTCATCGCGGCCAGTGCCAGCATCAGGGTATCGGCGGCGTCGAACACCTGTTCTTTGTCTTCTTGCATGTCCTTGGAATAGGTCAGCGCAAGGCCCTTCATGATGGTGAAAAGGGCGACGGTGGCGCCAAGGATGCGGCCCAGTTTGGCGCGCAGCAGTTCGGCGGCATCGGGGTTTTTCTTTTGCGGCATGATCGACGACCCGGTTGTCCATTTATCGGACAGCCGGACAAAGCGGAATTGCGCCGAGGACCAGATCACCAGCTCTTCGGCAAAGCGCGACAGGTGCATGGCGCAGATGGAGGAGGCCGACAGGAATTCCAGCGCGAAATCGCGGTCGGAGACGGAATCGAGGCTGTTGGCGGTAGGACGATCAAAGCCCAAGGCCTGCGCTGTCATGTGACGGTCGATTGGGAACGAGGTGCCGGCAAGGGCGGCGGCCCCCAGCGGGCATTCGTTCATGCGGCGGCGGGCGTCTTCAAAGCGCGAACGGTCGCGGCCCAGCATTTCGACATAGGCCAGCATGTGGTGGCCCCAAGTGACCGGTTGCGCGGTTTGCAGGTGGGTGAAGCCGGGCATTACCCAATCTGCACCCTGTTCGGCCTGCGCCAGAAATGCGCGCATCAGCGCGGTCAGGCCGGTGATGGCGGCGTCGCATTGGTCGCGGACCCATAGCCGGAAATCGACGGCAACCTGATCATTGCGTGAGCGGGCGGTGTGCAGGCGGCCCGCTGGGGCGCCGATCAGGTCTTTCAACCGGGATTCCACGTTCATGTGGATGTCTTCCAGCGCGGTGGAAAATGCGAAATTCCCGCCCTGAATTTCTGACAACACCGTGAGCAGGCCTTCCCCGATGGCGTCGGCATCGCTAGAGGTCAGGATACCCGTGGCAGCCAGCATGGCGGCATGGGCGCGGGAGCCTGCGATGTCTTGCGCGTAAAGCCGCTGGTCAAAGCCGATTGAGGCATTGATTGCGGTCATGATCGCATCGGGGCCAGAGGCAAAGCGCCCGCCCCACATGGCGTTGGCGGCTGGGGTGTTGGACGAATTGGTCATGGAAGGGCCTGTACGATGATGCGGAAGATGATGCTGGCGGTTGTTTATACGGCCTTCGCCTGCGGTGCAAATGCCGGGTCGCTGGATGGGCTGTTGGTCGGCGACATGAACAAGCTGGCGGTGGCGGCAGCGCCGGTGGCGTTGCCTGACGCAGAGGTGCTGGACGCCAGCGATGGCGCGCATTCGTTGGCCGAATACAAGGGCAAATGGGTGGTGCTGAACTTCTGGGCGACCTGGTGTGCGCCGTGCCGTAAGGAGATGCCGTCGTTGCAGCGGCTGGCGGTGGCGATGCCCGAAATTGCGGTGGTGCCGGTGGCGACGGGACGCAATGCGGTGGAGCAGATCACCAAGTTTTACGCCGAAGCCGGGGTGACGACATTGCCGGTGCTGCGCGACCCGAAGGCGGGTTTGGCGCATGCGATGGGGATCATGGGGTTGCCGGTGACGGTGATTCTGAACCCCGAGGGGCAGGAAGTGGCGCGGCTGATCGGCGATGCGGAATGGGATTCGGCGGCGGCGCAAGCGGTGTTGCGGGCGTTGATCGCCGGGTAACTGGGGCTTTCGCTGCTTGGTGTGGCGGCCCCTCCGGGGGGAGTATTTTCAAAAGAGCAATTGGCGGGCGGTGCGCCTAGGCGGCGTGGCGGCGCAGGCGTTTGAGGGCTGCGGTTTGCAGCAGCGAGCCGAGCATGGCGGCGGCGGACAGCAGGGTGCCGATCAGGCCTGCGGCCAAGGCCCAGGCGGTTTCGGACCAGCGCAGGGTGGCGCGGAACAGGCGGGCTTTGCCCAAAACCTCGGCCCGGCCGACCAGTTTCGGGCCAAGGGCTTCGGCTGCGGTGGCAAGGCGGCGGGCGTCGGCGGCGGTGTCGACCATGGGCAGCAGGTGCAGGGCGGTGGTGGCATCGGTGGCGGCGCGCAGGCGGTCAAGATCGGTGAGGGTGTGGGTTAGCGGCAGGAAAGCTTCGGTGCGGATGGCGGCGGTAAGGTCATCGACCGAGCGCAGGCCGGGCAGGGCGGCCCAGTTGACGCCGCTGCGCACGGCGTCGGCGGCGATTTCGATCAGGCGGGGCGACAGGCGGCCCATTTTGCGGGCGAGTTTGGCAAGGCTGGCACCGGCTTTCACAACGCCGGACGATCCGCCCGAGGCCAGAACGGCGGCGGTGGCGCCAAGGCCGACCACCGAAAGCGCCAGATCAATCTGATCGACATCTTGATTGCTGGCATAGGCGACCCCGGCGCGCACGACGCCTGCGATGTCGCCTATCGGGGTCAGGGCAATGGGGGCCTGACAGATCATCACCTGATCCAGCGTGCATTGCGCCGGATCATAGGCGCAGGTCGCGCAAGAGGTGGCTTGGGCGTAATAGCCGTGATCGTCCTCGCGCGCGGTGCGCACGGCTTCGAGCAGATCGGGTGGCAGGTCGATGGCGCGTTCGATTGCAAGATCGGTCAGCGCATCCAGCGCCAGCCAGTTGCGCGGGCTTTCGGCCAGACGGTTGGCGATATGGGCGGCCAGCGTATCGGGGGTGGCCGCCTGTGCCAGCATACGGTCGGTTGCGGCGACGATTTGCGCCGCAGCGGCTTCGCGGAACGGCGCGACCAGCGGGTTGGCGGCGATGCGCACCGCGGTGAGGGCGGTTCCGGCCAGCGATGTGGCCAGAACCAGAAGCAAGATCAGGCGGGCAAGCCCCCGCAGCATCAGATCTGACGCGAGCGGATCATGCCGACGATGTCATAGACCTGTTCAAGGATCGGCCGGGCGATGGCATCGGCGCGGGCGGCGCCTTCGCCAAGGATGCGGTCGATTTCGGCGGGATCTTTCATCAGCCGGCTCATTTCCGAGGTGATCGGGGACAGCTTTGCCACCGCCAGATCGGCCAGCGCCGGTTTGAAGCTGCCAAACTGGGCGCCTGCGTAATCTTTGATTACCTGTGCCGGGGTGTGTCCGGCAAGGGCCGCGTAGATATTGACCAGATTGCGCGCATCGGGGCGGTCTTTCAGGCCGTCAAGATGATCGGGCAGCGGTTCGGCATCGGTTTTGGCCTTGCGGATCTTTTTGGCGATGGTGTCGGCATCGTCGGTCAGGTTGATGCGCGACTGATCCGACGGGTCGGATTTTGACATTTTCATCGTGCCATCGCGCAGCGACATCACCCGCGTTGCCGCGCCTTCGATCACCGGTTCGACGACCGGGAAGAAGTTGACCTTGTAGTCATTGTTGAACTTGATCGCGATGTCGCGGCACAGTTCAAGGTGCTGTTTCTGGTCATCGCCCACCGGCACATGCGTGGCCTTGTAGGCCAGAATGTCGGCGGCCATCAGCGACGGATAGGCGTAAAGACCCAGCGACACATTTTCGCTGTTCTTGCCTGCCTTGTCCTTGAACTGGGTCATCCGGCTCATCCAGCCCATGCGGGCGATGCAGTTGAAGATCCAGCCCAGTTCGACATGCGCGGTGACTTGGCTTTGGTTGAACAAGATCGACCGCGCCGGGTCGATGCCGGCGGCGATGAAACCGGCGGTGACTTCGCGGGTTTGCTGGCGCAGTTTTTCAGGGTCTTGCCAGACGGTGATGGCGTGCATGTCAACGACGCAATAAATCGTCTCGATGCCCTCATCCTGCTTTTCGACAAAGCGCTTCAGCGCGCCAA
>JAHEDL010000265.1 GCA_024641255.1 Pseudorhodobacter sp. | reverse complement strand
CAAACACCACCACATCCACATCCTGGGCATAGACCAGCGCGCGGAACGTGTCGCGCAGTTCGGCATAGCTGTCGAAGGTCAACGGGTTTTTGCGGTCGGGCCGGTTCAACCGCACCACAGCGATGCGATCCGCAACGTCCCACAGGAAATGCTTGGGCACGAGGCCTGCCATTTTCATTGCTTGCCCATCCTTTTCAAAATCTCGGTCAACGCCTCTAGATCGGCTTCCGACAGGCCGGCGAACAGCTTGTTCACCTCGGCCTCATGTTCGCTGGCCAAGCCTTCAAACTGTGCCAAACCATCCGGCGTCAGCGCCACAAACACGGTGCGACGGTCGGTTTCCGATGGTCTGCGCGCCACCAGCCCGTCTTTTTCCAACCGGTCAACCACCGCCGTGGCATTGCCATTCGACACCAGCAGCATCCGCGACAGTTCGGTCATCGTCACGCCGTCGCGCCGCCGATACAGCGCTGCCAGCACGTCAAAGCGCGGCAGCGTGGTGTCATGATTAACCCGCAGGAATTCGCGCAAAGACCCTTCGGCGCTGCGCGTGACACCCAGCATCCTGATCCACATCTTCAAGCGGCGCTTCGACAGTTCGGTCATATCTCGCCCCCGGCAATCGAAATCGCCTGTCCGTTGATGCCCTGCGACCCCGGCCCACACAGCCACAGCGCGGTTGCCGTCACTTCCGCAGGCGCAATCAAACGGCCTTGCGGGTTCATCGCCTCCAGCGCGGCCTTGGCTTGCTCCAAGGTTTTTCCGGTCTTTTCTGCGATCACTTCAATCGAATGATCGGTCATCGGCGTGTCCAGAAAGCCCGGGCAAATCGCGTTCACCGTGATCGGCTTTTTCGCGATCTCTAGCGCCAGACTGCGGGTCAATCCGATCACGCCATGTTTGGCCGCGGCGTAGGGGGCCACTTTGGCATAGCCCTTCAGCCCGGCGGTTGAGGCGACCGAAATCAGCCGCCCCCAACCCTGCATCTGGTTCAACCCGTCGCGCAGGGTCAAGAACACCCCCGTCAGATTGACTGCCAACATGGCATTCCACTGCGCCAGCGAGGTTCTGGCCATCGGTGCGGAATCCGCAGCCCCCGCATTGGCGATCACCACATCACAAGGCCCGGCGGCTGCAAACATCGCTGCAACCGATGCTTCATCGGTCACATCGGCCTGCACCGCCCGAATGTTGCTGGCTTGCGCCGCCACCGCCTGCAGGGCCGCAAGACGCCGCCCGGTGATCACCACCTCGGCACCGGTGGAAGCAAAGCCAAGCGCAAGGTTTTCACCCGCCCCCGACCCGCCGCCGGTGATCAGCACCCGCTTGCCTGCCAGCATCATTTCCGGCCCGGTCATACCCGTATCGTCTCCTGCTGCTTTTGCACCAGCCGCCGCGCCTGATCGCGGCCCGCAAGATAGGGCAGCGGCCATGCCGTGCCAGCATCGGCCAAGGCAACCGATTGATGCAATGTCCAATAGGGGTCTGCCAAATGTACCCGCGCAAGGCAGACCAGATCGGCCCGACCCGCCAGCAAGATCTGGTTGACCTGATCGGCTTCGGTGATGTTGCCCACCGCCATCGTGGCAAGCCCCGCTTCGTTCTTGATGCGGTCGCTGAATGGGGTCTGGAACATCCGGCCATAAACGGGGCGCGCCTCGGTGCTGGTTTGCCCTGCGGATACGTCAATGATATCCGCACCTTCGGCCGCAAACATCTGCGCGATTTCCACCGCTTCGGCAGGCGTCACCCCACCATCAACCCAATCGGTTGCCGAAATCCGCACCGACATCGGCTTGTGCCCCGGCCAATAGCGCCGCATCTCGCGGAACACTTCCAACGGGAAGCGCATGCGGTTTTCAAGGCTGCCGCCGTATTCATCCTCGCGCACATTGGACAAGGGCGAGATGAAGGACGAAATCAGATAGCCGTGCGCCGCATGCAGTTCGATCATGTCAAAGCCAGCGACCTCGGCCATTTCGGTGGCCTTGATGAACTGGCGCAGCACCGCATCCATATCGGCGCGATCCATCGCTTTGGGCACCTGATTGCCTGCCTGCCACGCAATCGCACTGGCGCTCAGCAGGGGCCAGTTGCCCGACACCAACGGTGCATCGGCGTCGGCCCAGCCAACCTGCGTAGACCCTTTGCGCCCGGCATGGCCGATCTGGCAGCACACCTTGGTCTTGGTTTCTGCGTGGATGAAATCAACGATCCGCTTCCAGCCCGCTTCATGCTTCGGTGTATACAGGCCGGGGCAACCGGGCGTGATGCGGCCATTGGCCGACACACAGGTCATCTCGGTATAGACCAACCCGGCACCGCCCTTGGCGCGTTCGGCATAATGCACGAAATGCCAATCGCCCGGCACACCTTCCACCGCTTTATACTGCGCCATCGGCGACACCACGATGCGGTTTTCAAGGCTTAGGCCGCGCAATTGGAACGGCGCAAACATCGGCGCCCGCCCGGCTTGCCCGCCATATTGCGCCTGAAACCAATCTTCGGCATCGCGCAGCCATTTCGGATCGCGCAGCCGCAGGTTTTCATGGCTGATCCGCTGCGACCGCGTCAGCAGCGAATAGGCGAACTGTTGCGGCGGCAGGTCAAGATAGCGTTCAACCTCCTCGAACCATTCCAAGCTGTTGCGCGCCGCCGATTGCAACCGCAACACTTCGACCCGCCGTTCGGCCTGATAGCGTTCAAACGCCGATTTCATATCCGGTTCGGAATGCAGATATTCCGCCAGCGCAATCGCGCTATCAAACGCCAAACGCGACCCAGAGCCGATTGAGAAATGCCCCGTCGCAGCCGCATCACCCATCAGCACCACGTTTTCATGATACCAGGTTTCGCAGATCACCCGCGGGAACTGCATCCACACCGCCGAGCCGCGCAAATGCGCCGCGTTCGACATCAGATCATGACCGCCAAGGTGGCGTTCAAAAATCTTGCGGCAGGTTTCAACGGTTTCTTCCTTGCTCATCGTCTCAAAGCCCCACCGATCCCAAGTCTCGGGCAGGGTTTCAACGATGAAGGTCGCGGTGTTATCGTCAAACTGATAGACATGCGCCCAGACCCAGCCATGCTTGGTCTTTTCAAAGATGAAGGTGAAGGCGTCGTCAAATTTGGCATGGGTGCCAAGCCAGACAAACTTGCACTTGCGCAAGTCGATGTCGGGCCGGAAGACTTCTGCATATTCCTTGCGCACCAATGAGTTGATGCCGTCCGTCGCCACAACGATGTCATATTCGCGGCGGTAGTCCTCGGCCGATTTGAACTCGGTTTCAAACTGCATCTCGACGCCCAGTTCCCGCGCGCGCGCTTGCAGCAACACCAGCATCGCCTTGCGACCAATACCGGCAAAGCCATGCCCACCCGACACCGTGCGCACGCCGTTATGCACCACGGCAATATCGTCCCAATAGGCAAAGTTGCCGCGAATGGCCGCCGTAGACACCGGATCGTTCTTTTGCATCCGCCCCAGCGCGTCGTCAGAAAGCACCACGCCCCAGCCGAACGTGTCATTGGCCTTGTTACGCTCCATCACCACCACATGATGCGACGGATCACGCAATTTCATCGAGATCGCAAAATACAAACCCGCAGGGCCACCGCCCAAGCATAGAACCTTCATGGTAATCCTCCGATTTTGCGCGTTGACGGCAGAGTTGCACCACCGCAAAACAATTTCAAGCTTGAAATTTCTATCTTGAAATTTTGTCGCAGGGGTGCAGAGTGCAGCTATGGAAAACCTGCTGATCGAACCGCAGGGGCTTTGGGTGAAGATCACCTTGAACCGCCCCGATGTGCGCAACGCGCTAAACACCGCCACCTTG
>JAHEDL010000259.1 GCA_024641255.1 Pseudorhodobacter sp. | reverse complement strand
TTGCGCAAATGCGCACAGATGCGGTGCGGCTGCTGCAATTGCGAGACTCGTGCTGCGGGTGCATATCGGCTGCATAGAATTCATCGCAACACTGCTTCCTGATAGGGACCACGCAAATGACCAATATTCTTCGCATCGAATCGTCGATCAAACCGGCTGGCGCTGTTTCGCGCAAACTGACCGACCGGATCATGGACAAAGTTCTGGCTGCAAACCCGGGCGCAAACGTCGTCACCCGTGACCTGTCGGCTGGTGTGCCGCAGATCGACGGCGCTTGGCTGGGTGCGATCTTCACCCCGGCAGACGACCGCAACGCTGACCAAAAAGCCACCGCTGCTTATGCAGACGAGCTGCTGGCCGAAGTGAAAGCCGCTGACCTGCTGGTTATCGCGCTGCCGGTTTACAACTTTGGCGTTCCGGCACAGCTGAAGTCGTGGATCGACCAACTGGCCCGTAAAGGCGAAACCTTCAACTACACCGAAACCGGCCCGGTTGGCCTGTTGACCGGCAAGCGCGCGATCGTTGCTTTCTCGTCCGATGGCACCAAGATCGGTTCGGAAATCGACTTCGCGTCGGGCTATGTCCGCCACATGCTGGGCTTCTTCGGCATCACCGACGTGCAGTTCGCTGCTGCTGACGCGATTGCTTACGGCCCGGACGCTGCAATGGCGAAAGCCGAAGCCGAAGTCGACGCGCTGGTCGCCTAAGATTTTTCGAAGTTATGAAGAAGGCCCCGGAGCGATCCGGGGCCTTTTTTATTGGCTGGGGTTATTCTTCGACAACGTCGTCGCCGCCATCGTCACCCGAATCGCCCGCGTCATCGGCAGGTTCATCGCCGCCTGCGTCGCCGCCATCATCCACCGCATCGCCGCCGTCTTGGCCATCATCGGCGGCGGCTTCGTCGTTTGCCGCCTCGTCACTGGCGGCTTCATCTGCCGCGGTGTCTTCGGCAACTGCTTCTTCGGTGACGGTTTCTTCCGAGGTCATTTCCGAGGTGAATTCTTCGGAGGTGATGCTTTCTTCGATGGTGGTTTCCGAAGACGCATAGCTTTCGCTGATTTCGGTCGAATATTCGGCGTAGAATTCGGAATAGCTAAAGCTTTCATAGCTATAGGCCGACCAGGTTTCGATGGTGGTGACTTCGATCACCTGTGTCCAGCTTTCCAGCGTGATGGTGGCGTTCGAGCTGTAGGCGGTGCCAGCGCGCCAGCCGTTGAAGGCAAAGTCGAAGGCGCCTTGCTGAATCCAGTAGTAGACGATTTCGTCCAGCGTGATCGGGTCGCTGACGGGTTTGCCATGCACCAGATTGATCACGTCGCCTGGTTCGATGCCCGAGGTGGCGGCAACGCCGGTCGGGTCGGTGGCCAAGACCAACACGCCGGTTTCATTGGCGGCAAGGCCGAAGGCGGCGATGACATCGGCAGTGACGGGCAGCAGCACCGCATCCAGCGCGCGAGAGACATAGGGGCTGGGCAGGGTGCCGGCCGCGACGGCGGTGGGGAACAGCACGGGGGCGGCGGTGAAGGTCAGCGGCAGGGAAAGGGCTAGGGCAGTGTGAAGGGCTTTAACAATTTTAAACTTGGTCATATCTCACCTAATGGGTAATCGCCCGAAGGTTAGAGCAGCGAATTTGCGTGGCGTCCAAAGAAAACGCAGCGCGTGTTGGCAAATGGTTAATGGCATGGGCTGAAATGCGAAACGGGGGCAGCTTGCGCCACCCCCGCTTCAGAATTCTGGTAGGGCCGGAAGGCCCTATGGCTTATGCCAGAGCCAGGTTGATCGCCGACTCGCGGCCGTCACGGCCTGCTTCGATGTCGAAGGTCACGGCTTGGCCGTCGTTCAGTTGACGGATGCCAGCGCGTTCCATTGCCGAAATGTGCACGAACACGTCTTTGTTGCCGTTAGCCGGGGCGATGAAGCCGAAGCCTTTGGTGGCGTTGAACCATTTCACGGTGCCGTTAGCCATCGTGTGTCTCCTAAGTTTTGGTGTGCCATCCGCGGAATGCGATGACGTGGCTCAGTCGTAAAGATCGAGAACTGAAGCCGTAAGGAGACAGATTTTTCGATAGATAGCGTTTCGCCCGACTGACATGCGCCTTTTCAGGCCATAAAACAAGGGGGCATGGGAAGATTCATTGCCCTGCGGCACGCCAGCCGGGGGCGTTGCCCCCGGACCCCCAGGATATTTGTGCCAAGAGGATGCAAGCTTGAATTAGATTTTAGGCACTTTGGCAAAACAAAGCCCGCCACGGCGACAGCCGGGCGGGCTTTGTCGGGCAGATCAGTCTTGGGCGCGGCCCTGATACGAGTAGTCTTCGGTGTTGATCACGATGCGGGTGCCAGCGCCGATATGCGGCGGGACCATCACACGGATGCCGTTCGAGCAGGTTGCCGGTTTGTAGGAGGACGAGGCGGTTTGGCCTTTGACCACCGGTTCGGTTTCGGTGATTTCGACGGTGACTTTTTGCGGCAGTTCGATAGCGATGGCGACGCCGTCGTAGGTTTTCAGGTAAACCTTGATACCGTCGGTCAGGAATACCTTGTCGTCGCCGACAACGTCAGCGGTTGCCACCAGCTGTTCGTAGGTGGTGGGTTCCATGAAGTGGAAGCCTTCGCCGTCTTCGTAGAGGAAGTCATATTCGCGTTCGTCAACGTTGGCCTTTTCCACCATTTCGGTGGTGCGCCAGCGCTCTGCAACCTTCACGCCATCAGAGATGCGGCGCATGTCGACCGAGGTGGTCGGCGTGCCTTTGCCGGGGTGGAAGTTTTCGGATTTGAGAACGGCGTAGAGTTTGCCGTCCATCTCGACGACGTTGCCTTTGCGCAAGGAGGAGGCGATGACTTTCACGGGACTATCCTTCGAAGGTTTGCTTGTGCGAAAGCGGCCCTAAAGGTAAGGGCGGCTGCGTATCGCGGTGCGTCTAACCTATTCGCGGGGAAATCTCCAGATGAAAGCAGATATCAATTCCCAGTGGTGGCAGCCAAGGCGGCACGCCGACCGCCGTGCGGTGTTGTTGGCGCGCAACCGGATTCAGGCGGCGATGCGCGTCTGGCTGGCCGAGCGCGATTTTATCGAGGTCGACCCTGCGGCCTTGGCGATCAGCCCCGGCAACGAGGCGCATCTGCATGGTTTCCAGACCGAGGCGATTGGCAATGATGGGCTGGGGCGGCCGATGTATCTGCACACCAGCCCCGAGTTTGCGATGAAGAAGTTGCTGGCGGCGGGCGAGCAGCGGATTGCGGCCTTTGCGCATGTGTTTCGCAACCGCGAACGCGGTGCTTTGCACAGCCCCGAATTTACCATGCTGGAATGGTATCGGGTTGGCGAAGGCTATGACGTGTTGATGGCGGATGTGGTGGCGTTGCTGCGGCTGGCGGCGACGGTTGCGGGGGGGGCAGAGCTGCGGTTTCGCGACAAGACCTGCGATGTGATGGCAGAGCCAGAGCGGTTGAGCGTGGCCGAAGCGTTTTCGCGCTATGCCGATGTGGATCTGTTGGCCAGCATTGCCGCCGATGGCACGCCGGATGCGGCGGTGTTGGCGGCGGCGTTGCGGCGGATCGGGTTGCGGGTGGCGGCAGATGATACTTGGTCAGATATGCTAAGCCGGGTGTTGGGCGAGCGGGTTGAACCGCATCTGGGCATGGGGCGGGTGACGATTTTGGATGAATATCCTGCCGCCGAAGCCGCGCTGGCGCGCAAGCATCCAGACGACGGCCGGGTGGCCGAGCGGTTCGAGGTTTATGCCTGCGGGGTTGAATTGGCGAATGGCTTTGGCGAGTTGACCAACCCCGATGAGCAGCGCCGCCGCTTTGGCCTTGAGATGGACGAAAAGGCGCGGGTTTA
>JAHEDL010000253.1 GCA_024641255.1 Pseudorhodobacter sp. | reverse complement strand
GCGGAATGTCTTCGGGCAGCGTTGCAACATCCACAGGCGGGGCCAGCAGCAGGGTGAAGCTGTCGCCTTCTTTTACTTTGGTCTTCGGGTCGGTAACCGCAACCCCGTCGCTCAGCACGTCGCCTTCGCAGATCATCTTCATCAGGCGCGAGCGCGACAGGGCGGCTTCCTCTGGCACCGCCGCGGCAAGCGCCTTATCAAGGCGGGGCGGGGCATCCTCGCCGATCACGATGACCAGACGGTCGTCCGCAGCCAAATCGTCGTCTTGAAAGGGGCTTGCCATGACCGACACTCCATTAGAACCGGGGCTGCCGCCCTCGCTTCGCTTTTTGAAAGGCTTGGTGATCGTGTTGATGATCACCATGATTGTCGGTGTCATAACCGTGGTCGGCCTGCTTGTCACCCGCATGCCGGATGGGCGGTTGCCAGCGCTTCCCGCCACCTTGGACTTGCCCGAAGGGGCTGTGGCGCAAGCGATCACGCTGGGGCCAGGGTGGATTGGCGTGGTGACCACCGACAGCCGGATGATGATTTTCACACCTGACGGAAAGTTCCGGCAAGAGCTGACGATCCAACCGCAAAATTCCCCCTCTGTGCCGTAATCAAAAATCTTGACGCAAAAGTTGTGCTGGCATCTGTTGCCACAACTTTTTGTCGTAAGGTTTTTATGTGATGAGTGCCGCACAAAATTTGCAGCCCCCGATTTTCGACGCGGCGCAACAGATCGCCGATCAGCAAAAGATGCTGCGCCGGATGGAGCCGATGCGGCTGGTGTTCAGGGCGATTGCCTACGGGTTGACGGCGGCGTTCTTGCCGTTCTGGCTGACGCTGGCGGCGATGGGGTTCGACTACCTGTTTGAAGGTCTGGCGCAGGGCTGGATGCAGGATCTGAACCAGCGCGCCAATCCGCGGCGTTATGGCGCGGTGCTGCTGGCGGTGTTTTTGATGGAGGTCAGCTTTGCCCTGCCCTGTGCGCTGATCTGGCAGCAAGACTCCGAATATGCCAAGGCGCTTGCGGTGGCGTTGATCTGCATGACGCTGTTTCAACTGGTGACGGTGCGGGCAATTCATCTGCCGTTGGGGTTGGCGGGATGGTTTGCGGTGGCGCTGACCGCCGGGATCGGCAACACCTATTATTGGATCGAGGCGGGTAACAGCCTTGGCTTGGCGCTTTCAACGCTGGGGCTGGTGTCGGGCATAATATATACTTTGGAGGCGATGCGATCGAACCACCATCTGCACGCCGAACTTGGCCGACGCAGCATTGCCGCCGATGCCGCCAGCCGCGCCAAGGGCCAGTTTTTGGCGCAAATGAGCCACGAACTGCGCACCCCCCTGAACGCCATTCTGGGGATGGGCGAAATTGAACTGGCGCTGTCGAAATCAGCTGCCAGCATCGAGCGGCTGCAGACTGTGGTCGGTTCGGCGCGCGGATTGGCGGTGATTTTGGATGATATTTTGGAAATGACCGCGCTGGGCGCCGCGAAGCTGCAAATCCGGCCACAGCCTGTGGTGCCGCAGCAGGTGATTGCTGCCACGGTAGAGCTGTTTCGGCCAATGGCCGATCAGGCGGGGCTGGCACTTGATCTGCATATTTGCGCGACCTTGCACAAACCAGCGATGATTGACCCGCACCGATTGCGGCAATGCCTGTCGAACCTGCTGTCGAACGCGCTGAAATACACCGATGCCGGGCGGATTTCGGTAACCGCAAGCACCGGCGCAGAGGGCGCATTGGTGTTGGATGTGGTCGATACCGGTCCCGGCATTTCGGCCCAAGTGCGTGATCAGATCTTTCAGCCGTTTCACCGCGGCACCGATCAGCAAACCGGGTCGGGGCTGGGACTGGCGATCAGCCGGGGTTTCGCGCGGCAAATGGGGGGCGATCTGGTGCTGCGGCCCAGTGCCGATGGCGCGCATTTTCAACTGTGCTTGCCGATGGCAGCCCCGCCGACAAGCCGTGTAGCACCCGTAGCGCCGTCTGCGCTGGATCTGTCCGGGCGGCGGATTTTGGTGGTGGATGACATCGCCACCAATCGCATGGTGGCTTGCGCCTATGTGCAGTTTTTTGGGGCGTTCACCGATCAGGCGGTGACTGGTGCAGAAGCGCTGCAGGCGATCGACGCGCATCGGCCAGATCTGGTGCTGCTGGATTTGCATATGCCGGGGTTGTCTGGCTTTGAAACGCTGGCGAAAATACGCGCGATGGCGGGTCCGGCGCTGCCGGTGCTAGCGATGACGGCGGATGTTTCGCCGCAGATGCGGCAGCGGTTGCAAGGGGCGGGGATGGACGGATTCTTGGCCAAACCGCTGACGGCTGAAAACGTGGCCGCGGCGCTGGCACAGCACCTGCCGCCCACGTCATCGCTGGTTCAAGACCGACACTACGCCTGACGGGGGTGGTGGACGTAGGCGCGGCAGGCGGGCCACCATACCGCAAAACAGCGGGAGATTCGGCATGATCGGCGATTTGGGCGCGAAAGACGCAACCGAACTGGCGGGGTTGGTGGCGGCAAAGGCGGTGTCGCCCAGTGAATTGCTGGATGCGGCGCTGGCGGCAGTTCAGGACCGCAACCCTGCCCTGAACGCGGTGGTGTTGGTTCAGGAACAGGTGGCGCGCGATGCCATCGCGGCGGGTCTGCCACATGGGCCGTTTCGCGGCGTGCCGTTCTTGTTGAAAGATCTGGGCTGCGAGGCGGTGGATTTTCCATCGCATAACGGCTCGCGGCTGCTGGCCAACACCCGCTATGGCCGCGATTCGGCGATTTGGCAGCGGATGCGGGCAACTGGCGTTGTTGCCTTTGGCCGCACCACCTCGCCCGAAGGCGGTATTGGGGCCGCGACAGAGGCGGCGGTTTATGGCGGGCCGACGCGCAATCCGTGGAACCTTGACCATACCCCCGGCGGGTCTTCGGGCGGATCGGGGGCGGCGGTTGCGGCGGGCATCGTGGCCTTTGCGCATGGCTCTGACGGTGGCGGATCCGTGCGCATACCGGCGTCAAGCTGCGGGCTATTCGGGTTCAAACCCACCCGCGCCCGGCTACCCGATGGGCCTTATGTTGGCGAAGGCTGGGCGGGCATGGCGATTGACGGGTTTCTGACGCGGTCGGTGCGTGACACCGCGACCATGTTGGATGCCTGCGAAGGCGCTGATCTGGGGGCGCCCTATGTGGCGCCGGCGCTGTTGCGCGGTCATGCCAGCGCGATTTCGCGCCCGCCGCGGCGGTTGCGTGTGGCAGTGTGTGACACCACCTTTACCGGCGAGGCGATCGCGCCAGAGGTGGCCGAAACCGTGCGCGCCACAGCGCGGCTGCTGGAAAGTCTGGGCCACCATGTCGAACCAGGCCGCCCAACCGCCGATGTGGCGATGATGATGCGCGCCTGGACCGATATTGTGGCGGTGGGCACGGCATTAAGCATCAAGAAAGCGCTGCAGGGCCGCGCGCTTGACGCAGGTTTGGTCGAACCGGTCAGCCGCAGTGCTGTGTCCCATACCGCCAGCCTTGCCCCGACCCGCTATCTAGAGGCGGTGGGGGAAATTCATGGCTTTGGCCGCCAGATGGCGCAGTATTTTGCCGATGGCCCCGATATTTTGCTGTCGGCCACTTTGGCCGAACCGCCCGCCAAGATTGGCCGCTTTGATCATTCCCGCGCCGATTACATTGATTACCGGGTTGGGCCGGATGGTGTGTTTGCCTATTCGCCATTTTGCGCGGTGTTCAATGCCAGCGGCCAACCCGCCGCATCGTTGCCTTTGGGCATGTCGGCCAGCGGATTGCCAATCGGGGTTCACCTTGCCGCCGCCTTTGGCGCCGATGAAGAACTGATCGCGCTTTGTGCCGAAA
>JAHEDL010000250.1 GCA_024641255.1 Pseudorhodobacter sp. | reverse complement strand
GGGGGGAGCGGTGCTTTGTCGCAATTTTTCTGTGCAAAGCGCGACGGAACTGCGCCGCTGCGGCGTTTCTATAAGCATGAACGCCTTGGCAGATGGCTGGGGCGACACGCAGGAGATGCAGTATGCAGAAGAAATCTTTGACCGTTTCGGCGCTGGCTTTGGTGGCGGTTCTGGCAGGCGGCGCGGGTTTTGCGCAGCAGGCGGGTATGGGGATGGGCGCGGGTATGGGCGACGGCATGGGGCCGGGCTTTGACTTTGCGACGCTGGATACCGACAAGGATGGCAAGGTGACCAAGGCCGAGGTTGACGCGTTTCACGCCGCACAGGTGAAAGCGGCGGATGCCAATGGCGATGGCAAGCTGTCGGCAGACGAGCTGGCGACCATGCAGATGAGCGCGATGACCGCCCGGATCACCGCGCGCGCGGCCAAGATGGTCGAGCTGATGGACACCGACAAGGACGGCGCGCTTTCGGCGGCTGAGTTGGCGGTGCCGCCCGGCCCGGAAATGATGTTCGACAAGATTGATGCCAACAGCGACGGCGCGATCACCCAAGCCGAAGTTGATGCCGCCAAGCAATCCATGCAGCAGCATATGGGCGGTATGGACGGCGAGGGCATGATGGGCGGCGGCATGATGGGGGACGGCGATATGATGGGCGGCCACGGTCGCGGTCATGGTCGTGGCCATCATGACGGCTTTTGGGGCTGGTTTGGCGGTGACGACGACGCTGCCAACTAAGACGGAAACGCTTTGCGACCCTGCGGTTTGATCCCCGCCGCAGGGTCGTGGGGTAACGCGGTTGGGCCAAGCCTGATTGCGGGACGAGTTGAAGACGGGTAAGCCGATCTTAGGATGACCATGCCGCGTGATACCCTTGCAGAATTGGCCGACGAGGCTTTGGTGGTGCTCTATGCAAATGGGGACCCTGATGCGGCGCGGCTGTTGGCCAAGCGGTTGTTGCCGCGGGTGATGGGCTATGCGGGGCGGTTGTTAAGTGACCGGGCAGAGGCCGAAGATGTGGCGCAAGAAGCGATGCTGCGGCTGTGGCGGGTGGCGCCAGAGTGGCGGCAGGGCGAAGCGAAGGTTTCAACCTGGGTTTACCGGGTGGTCAGCAATCTGTGCACCGATCGGTTGCGCGCCCGGCAGCGGCGGCGGGCCGAGGCCCTTGATGACGTGGCCGAACCTGAAGATGGCAAGGCGTCGGTGGTGGCGGGCCTGATCGAGGCTGACAGGATGGCCGCTTTGGATGCAGCCCTTGCCACCCTGCCCGAACGGCAGCGCGAGGCGGTGGTGTTGCGCCATATCGAAGGTTTGGCAAACCCCGAAATTGCCGAGATTTTGCAGATCGGGGTGGAAGCGGTGGAAAGTTTGACGGCGCGGGGCAAGCGGGCGCTTGCGGCGGCGCTATCGGGGCAGCGCGCGGCGCTGGGCTATGAGGAGGCGGAGTGATGGAAGATCTGGACGATCTGTTCGCGACAGCGCGGGCATCGGCGATGCAGCCTTCTGATGTGCTGATGGCGCGGGTTTTGGCCGATGCGGCGGCTGCGCAAGCGCGGCCAGTTGCACAGACTGTGGCCCCGGTGCGCTTGGGCTTTTGGGCCGGGTTGGCGGCGCTGTTTGGCGGCGGCGGTGTGTTGGCTGGGGTAGGCTCTGCCGCGCTGGCAGGGTTGGTGTTGGGCTTTGTGCAGCCCGTGGGTTTGATGAATTTGACCGATGTTTTGGCCGGAACCACGGTTGACACGTTGGAACTGATGCCGGGCGTCGATGCCCTGTTGGCAGAGGAGTAGGGCGATGAGCGAGACTTCGGTGGTTAAGCCGCAAAGCCGGGCGCTGCGGATTGCGTTGGCGGTGTCGGTGGCGCTGAATTTGGCGGTGGTGGGGTTGTTTGCCGGCATGGCGCTGCATCATGGCGGCTTTGGGCCGGACCGGGACGGCGTGCGCGATTTGGGCTTTGGCCCCTTCACCGAGGCGCTAAGCCGTGAAGATCGTGCGGCGCTGCGGCAGGCGTTTTTGGCCAAAGCCCCGGATTTGCGGCAGGCGCGGCGCGAAATGATGGCAGATCAGCGCGACCTTTTGGCGGCGCTCCGGGCGGAACCGTTTGATGCCGCCAAGCTTTCCGAGGTGATGGCCGCACAGCAAGGCCGCATGGCGGCGCGGCTTGAAACCGGGCAGGCGTTGATGCGCGATTTTCTGACGGCGATGTCGCCAGAAGCGCGGCTTGCCTTTGCTGACCGCTTGGAAGATCGGCTAAGCCATGGCGGGGGTGGCGACGGCGATGATGACGGCGATAAAGACAAAGCCGCGCCGTAACCGCCGCGCGCCTGCCGCTTTAGGCGGCGGTGCGGTTTACAGTGACGCGGTTGCGGCCCAAGGATTTGGCCTTCAGCAGCGCCCGGTCGGCGCGTTCGATGATTTCTGCCACGCCATCTTTGCCGTCTTGCAGTTCGGTATCGGCGCTGATCGACAGGCCGATTGAAACGGTGACATGCAAAGACCCCTGCGTGCCCAGACGCACCGGGGTTTCTTCGACCTCGCTGCACAGGCGTTCGGCGATCTTGCGGGCGTCGACAAGGCTGGTGTCGGGCAGGGCGATCAGAAATTCTTCGCCGCCAATCCGCGCCACAAGATCACCGATCCGCAGATTGCGCAGCAGCCGGTTCGCGACTTCGGTCAGAACCGTGTCGCCTGCGCCATGGCCCCAGCGGTCGTTCACCGATTTGAAGCGGTCAAGATCAACCACCATCACCGCAAAGCTTTCACCGCTGCGTCGCGCGGTTTCGGCAATCAGCGCCAGTTGCGCCATGCCGTAGCGGCGGTTGTGCAGGCCGGTCAGCGGGTCGATCATTGCAAGGCGCAGGCCGTCTTGCACCGAGGCCCGCAGGCCATCAGAGTGGCGTTTGCGCGCCAGCAGGCGCGAAATGCGCACGGCAAGTTCTTCGCCGGTGATCTGGCTTGTCACAATATCATGCGCGCCAAGGTCGAAGGCAACCGCGCCGCCAATGACCGAACCGGGCGAAGAGATGACACAAAACGCCGCGTTGCGGGTATGGCTGCGGCTGCGCAGTTCCGACAGCAAGCGCAGGCCGCTGCCCGGCCCGGCATAATCTGACTCAATCAAGAACACATCGGGCACCATACCCGGCCCGGTGCTTTCCGACATCGCCTCTTCTGCGGACATCGCAAGCACCCGGTCGGCCATGTGGTGGGCCGTATCGCGGCGCAGGTTTAGCGCGGTCTCACTACGTGCGGCGATGATGGCAACCACCGCCGGTTGGCGAAACGGTTCAGCCGCCTCTGCCAGACCCAGCATCGCAAAGCTGTCTTGTTGACCGCCAAAACCATCCAGAATGTCGCGCGCACGCATGAAGCTGCGAATACGGGCCAGCATGGTTTGATCATCAATCGGTTTTTGCAAAAAGTCGTCCGCCCCGGCGCGAAAGGCTTTGATGCGCGCGGTTGGGTCCTGACTGGCCGAGAACATGATCACCGGCACATGGCGCAAGATCGGATCGGCGCGCAGTTTGGCCAACACCTCTAGCCCCGAGATATCGGGCAGCAGCAGATCCAGCAGGATCAGATCGGGATGGTGGTGGTGGGCCATGGCAAGGCTGCTGGCGCCATCGGCAGCCAGAATCGGCAGGTAGCCTGCCGCGGTCAATTTGACCTTCATCACGATCCTGTTCGTCGCGACGTCATCAACGATGAGAATCTTGCCGACCATGACGGTTGCGCCTGCTTTCGTTGTTAATCTGTGTTTCCAGATTGGGGGCTAAGAGTTAAGAATTCCTTTCCGAAACGGTAACGAAACGCACGCAATTTGACAGGTTTCTGTGTGTAACTTTGGG
>JAHEDL010000246.1:929-3852 GCA_024641255.1 Pseudorhodobacter sp. | reverse complement strand
CGCCGGGATTACGAGGCGTGGCAGCCCGAATAATGGCCGAGAATCGCGCAGAAATTTTGGCGGGGGCTGCGGTTCTTGCGGTGGCTATCGGCTTTTTGGGCTATGCCTTTGGCGGCAAGGGCCTGACAGCCGAGGCTGGCACCTACCCGCTGAAAGCGTCGTTTCGGTCGGTCGAAGGCATCACTGCAGGCTCTGATGTGCGCCTTGCGGGCGTCAAGGTTGGCACCATCACCGATCTGCGGCTTAACCCGCAGACCTTCTTTGCCGATGCCACCATCGCAATCTACGATAACATCCAACTGCCCGACGATTCCGCGATCCTGATCTCGTCCGAAGGTCTGCTTGGCGGCAATTTCGTTGAACTGATGCCGGGCGGTTCGCCCGACAATCTGGCACCCGGCGCAGAAATCGAAGATACTCAAGGCGCGGTCAGCCTGATTTCGCTGTTGATGAAATTCGTCTCCTCCAGCGGTGGCAGCAGCAACGCCGCCCCGGCAGAGCCTGCAACGCCATGAACCGCCTCGCCTTGGCCTTTGCGCTTAGCGCCTCGGTCGCGGGCGCGCAGACGGTAGATGACGCCCCCGGCGGCAAGCTGCGCTTGCTGGATAAGCTGACGGGCGCGATCACCGATCTCAATCTGTCAAACGGCCAATCGCAAACCGTCGGTCGCCTGACGGTGCAACTGGATGACTGCCGCTATTTTCCCGACAATCCGGCGGCAGAGGCTTTTGCGCATCTGACCGTATTGGACGCCGCCACCCCCAATCCGGTGTTCAACGGCTGGATGACCGCGTCTAGCCCGGCACTTTCGGCCTTGGATCACCCTCGCTACGATGTCTGGGTGTTGCGCTGTGACGTGCCGGATTTGGTGCTGCCCGATGTCGAAGCCGCCCCTGCGGACGAGGCATCTCCCGATGCCGCCCCGGCAGAAGACCCTGCAACCACAGATGACGGCAACGGCTGATACCCTGCGGGGGTAAAGCTGGCTTCGGCGTTTAGCGCCGCTTCCAATCTGCGACGGTAGTCGGCGCGCGGAATTTCCACCGCGCCCAGCGTCGCCAGATGTGGCGTCAGAAATTGCGTATCAAACAGCATAAAACCGCCGGCGCGCAGCCGATCAATCAAATAGGCCAGCGCAGTTTTCGATGCGTTGGTGCGCCGCGAAAACATCGATTCGCCAAAAAACGCCGCCCCCAGCACCACGCCATAAACCCCGCCAATCAACGCGGTGCCGTCCCACACCTCTAGGCTATGCACAAAGCCCGCATGGTGCAGCGCACGATACAGCGCAGTGATTTCAGCATTGATCCAGGTTTCCGGCCGATCTGCGCAGCCTGCCAACACGCCGTCAAAATCCTCATCCACGCTGATCCGCCACGTGCTGCGCAGCATATGCCGCGCCAGACTGCGCGAGATGTGAAAGCTCTCCAGCGGAAAAACCCCGCGCTTGCGCGGGTCGATCCAGTGGATTTCTGTGGCATCCCGCGCCTCGGCCATCGGGAAAATTCCCATGGCGTAGGCTCGCAACAAAAGCTCAGGCGTCAACGTCTGCATGTTAGGCCAATACTGTCAGATCAAGTGATTGCACCAGCCGCTCGGCAAATTTCCTTGCGCTGCGGCGCAGTGTCGGTGCCGCCACAAGGTAAACCGGCACCGTCGGCAGTGCCGGAAATCCGGGGCTTTCGGCAAATTCAACCAGATCGGGCGGTGCTGTGCCCGCGGCAACCGATGTCACCGCAATCCCCGCCCGCACCGGCGCGAAAATGCCTGCATGGCTGCGGCTTTGCGCCACCACCTGCCAGCTTTGCGCCGCCGCCTCCAGCGCGCCGATCATCGCACGGCGAAACACGCAGCCTTCGGGATAGGCCGCCAGCCGCGCTGCCGACATTACCGCAGCTTGCGCGCGCACCCAATGCAGCGGCACCTCACGCACCGCCAGCGCCAGACTGGGCCGCGCTGCCAGCGTCACCAGCGCAAGGTCGATCTCTGCCCGCTGCACCTGCGCCATCAACTGCGCCGACAGATCGCAGGTAATGTCAAACTCTACCGCCGGAAATTCCGGCAACACCCGCCCCAGCCAACTTAGCGCGTAATCATCGGGCATTCCCAGCCGAATGCGGTCGCGCGCCGGCCGCGACCGCGTGGCCGACATCATCTCGTCATAGGCACCCAGCACCGCCAAGGTCTTGGCATAAAATTCGGCACCGCGTGGCGTCGGCTCCAACCCCTGCGGCTTGCGTTCAAACAGCGCCGCCCCCAACTCTGTTTCCAGCATCTTCAACCGCATCGACATTGCGGCCTGCGTGCAGGCCATGCGTTCGGCGGCGCGGCTGATCGACCCCGCCTCGTGAATCTGCACGAATGACCGCAACAGCCGCAGTTCGATATCCACCCATAACTCCCACTGATACCCGGCTTAACCAGCTTTTGTTTGCCAGTTAGCACGGCCTCCGTCAGCCTTCCAAGCACAACTAAGGAGACAAAGATGAAGGTTGGATTTATCGGCTTGGGCATGATGGGCAAAAATGCCGCCCTGAACCTGCGCCGTGCCGGATATGACATGGTGGTTTATGACATTCGCCCCGAAGCGGCAGAGCCACTGCTGCAACAGGGCGCATCGCGCGGCGACGCCCCCGCCGATGTGATGGCGCGCTGTGATGTGGTGGTGACCATGGTCTACGGCCCCAAGGAAATTACCGAAGTTTTGCGTGGCCCACAGGGTTTTCTGTCGGTCGATTGCAGCGGCAAGATCTGGATCGACATGACCACCTCTTCGCCGTTTCTGATGCGCGACCTTGCCGCCGAATTTGCCGCCAAGGGCGGGCAGTCTGTGGATGCGCCGGTGACCGGCTCTGTCGATGCGGCGATCCGTGGCGATATGCCGATGTTCGTTGGCGGCGATGATGCGGTGATCGAACAGGTG
>JAHEDL010000246.1:0-919 GCA_024641255.1 Pseudorhodobacter sp. | reverse complement strand
TGAATTGCGCAAGGTCGGCGGTTATGGCAACGGCTATGTCGCCAAACTGGTTAACAACCAGCTTTGGAAAATCCACGCCGCCGCAATTGGCGAGGCGATGGTGACGGCCAAACTCGCAGGGCTGGATCCTCTGACGTGGTGGAACGTGATGCAAGGTGGCGCGGCAGACAGTTTCGTGCTGTCGCATGACGTGCCGTCAATCTTTGCGGGGCATTACGACCCCAGCTTTCCCATCGCGCTTTGCCTGAAAGATCTGGGTCTGATCAAGGATTTACTGGATCGCGTCGGCACCACCAGCACCCTGACCGACGCCACCTATGACCGCTTCCGCGAGGCAGCGCGGCGATATGGTACGGCGGCGGGCGAAATGACGGTGTGCAAGGTCATCGAAGATGACGCCGGCATTGATCTGCGCGTTGCAGGCGATTGGGTCAAACCGTGGGAAGTGCAGCGCGGGCCGACCGCAACGGTTAACAACTCCTAAAGTCGCCCGTGCAAGCGATTGATTTCAAACGTATTGAAACTGGTCCCGAGTCGGGACCACATAAAAAGGGCGCCCGAAGGCGCCCATTTCTTAGTTGCCAAACTGCGCGGCAAGCCATTTTTCCAGCCAGTGGATGTTATAATCCCCGTTCTGAATATCAGGCTCGGCCAGCAGCGCGTGAAACAGCGGAACCGTGGTATCGACCCCATCCACAATCAGCTCGCCCAAGGCGCGCTTCAGCCGCGCCAAGGCTTCTGGCCGGTCACGGCCATGCACGATCAGCTTGCCGATCAGGCTGTCATAATAGGGCGGAATCGAATAGCCGCCATACAGCGCCGAATCCATCCGCACCCCCAAGCCGCCGGGCGCGTGGAACACCCGCACCTTGCCGGGGCAGGGCGAGAAGTTCGGCAGCTTTTCCGCGTTGATCCGCAC
>JAHEDL010000235.1 GCA_024641255.1 Pseudorhodobacter sp. | reverse complement strand
TGGGCGATCCATCCAAGCGCCCCGCAGGCATTTCGGATGCCGAAATGGAACGCCGTCTGGCGGCTTTGCGTGTGGCGAAAGCCCGCGAGGCCGAAGACAACGCCCGTCGCGCCGAGGAAGATCGTGAGCGCGAAGAAGAACGCGCCCGCAAACGCGAAGAAGCCGAAACGAAGGAGCGTGAAGAGCGCGCCCGCGTTGAAGCTGCCCGCGCAAAGGCCGAAGAAGAAGAACGTCTGCGCGTTGAAGCCGCCGCCGAGGCCGCTGCCAAAGCCGCTGCACGCAAAGCCGATGTGCTTGGCACGACCCGCCGTCAGCCCGCTGCGCCTGAAAAGCCCGCAGAGCCGGCTGCGCGACCGGACCGCAATGCTGACCGCAATGCGCCGACTGCAGCCGCTCCGGCAGCGAATGACGCCGCTGCGCGCGCACCGATGGGGGCCAAGCCGCCGTTGGCCGTTCGCAAGGTTGACCGTGAGCGCGAAGAGCGTGAACGCAACGCCAAGGCCAAAGGCGACGAAGGTCGTCGTGCTGGCAAGCTTACCCTGAACGACGCCTTGTCGGGCGAAGGTGGACGCACGCGTTCGCTGGCCGCGATGAAGCGCAAGCAGGAAAAGGCCCGCCAGAAGGCAATGGGCTTTGGCAAACCCGAAAAGCAATTCCGCGACGTGCAGCTGCCGGAATCGATCACCGTGTCTGAACTTGCCAACCGGATGGCCGAACGTGCCGCCGACGTGGTCAAGAGCCTGATGAAAATGGGCATGATGGTGACGATGAACCAAGCCATCGACGCCGATACCGCCGAATTGGTGATCGAAGAGTTCGGCCACAAAGCCGTGCGCGTTTCGGACGCCGACGTTGAGCAAGCGATTGAAACCGTCAAGGATTCGGACGCAGAGCTGATCACCCGGCCGCCGATTGTTACCATCATGGGCCACGTTGACCATGGTAAGACATCGCTGCTGGACGCGATCCGCAAGGCGAACGTGGTTTCGGGCGAAGCCGGTGGCATCACCCAGCACATTGGCGCCTATCAGGTGAAAACCGAAAAAGGTCAGGTTCTTACGTTCCTTGACACCCCCGGTCACGCTGCCTTTACCTCGATGCGTTCGCGCGGGGCTCAGGTGACGGATATCGTGGTGCTGGTGGTTGCGGCAGATGACGCCGTGATGCCGCAAACCATTGAAGCGATTGCCCATGCGAAAGCGGCGAAAGTGCCGATGATCGTGGCGATCAACAAGGTCGACAAATACGGTGCCGACCCGATGAAGGTGCGGACCGATCTGCTGCAACATGAAATTGTTGTGGAACAGATGTCGGGTGAAGTGCAGGACGTGGAAGTTTCGGCCAAAACCGGCCAAGGCATTGACGATCTGTTGGAAGCCATCGCCCTGCAGGCCGAAATTCTTGAACTGCGCGCCAACCCGCAACGGGCGGCTGCCGGTGCTGTGATTGAAGCCAAGCTTGACGTGGGCCGCGGCCCGATCGCAACGGTTCTGGTGCAAAACGGCACCCTGCGCAAAGGCGACATCTTTGTTGTCGGCGAGCAGTGGGGCAAAGTGCGCGCCTTGATCAACGACAAAGGCGAACGCGTTGACGAAGCTGGGCCGTCGGTTCCGGTGGAAGTCTTGGGTCTTTCGGGCACCCCGTCGGCCGGCGATACGCTGAACGTGGTGGAAACCGAAGCGCAAGCGCGTGAAATTGCGACCTATCGTGAAAAGGTCACCAAGGACAAACGTGCGGCGGTGGGTGCTGCGACCACGCTGGAACAGCTTATGGCGAAGGCCAAGGCCGACCAGTCGGTTGCCGAACTGCCGGTGTTGGTGAAAGCCGACGTGCAGGGGTCTGCCGAAGCCATCGTGCAAGCGCTGGAAAAGGTTGGCAACGAAGAAGTCCGCGTGCGGGTGCTGTCTTATGGCGTTGGCGCGATCACCGATACGGATGTGTCGTTGGCCGAAGCCAGCAAGTGCCCGATCATCGGCTTCAACGTGCGGGCCAATGCTTCGGCGCGGAATTCGGCACACCAGAAGGGTGTCGAGATTCGCTACTATTCGATCATCTATGATCTTGTGGATGACATCAAAGCCGCTGCTTCGGGCCTGCTGAAAGCCGAGATCCGCGAAACCTTCATCGGTTATGCGCAGATCAAGGAAGTGTTCAAGGTTACCGGCATTGGTCAGGTGGCTGGTTGTATCGTGACCGAAGGCGTTGCACGCCGTTCGGCTGGCGTGCGCCTGCTGCGCGACAACGTCGTGATCCACGAAGGCACGCTGAAGACGCTGAAGCGCTTCAAGGACGAAGTGAAAGAAGTCATTTCGGGTCAGGAATGCGGTATGGCGTTTGAGCGCTATGACGATATCCGTCAGGGCGATGTCATCGAAATCTTTGAACGTGAAGAGGTTCAGCGCAAGCTGGCCTGATCACGCCAAGGCAGAATGCAGAAAGGCCGGGGAAACCCGGCCTTTTTCATTGCGCGTTTGATGTGAAGTTCAGGACTTGCGCACTTGCGCCACAGGGTAACCCACGAAGGTCTTTTCATCGACCTTAACCATAACCTTGCCATCAGCCAACTGACCGACCATCAGGCCCTGAATCGAAACGCAACTTCCAACAGAAATCGTCCGCAACATTTGCCAATCCCCCCAGTTAGCACTGCATAAGGAAAGGCTACGGGCAGATTGTTAATTTTCCTAATACAAATTCATCAAAGCTTCATGAAAAATGTAGAAATTTTGCGCGGTTTTATATCCAATCGCGTAGAATCGGAATAAGCGGAAGGTCAGCGGGCGGCATAGGATAGTCGCGCAACTGCTGCGGTCTTACCCAAGCCAGTTTTTGCCCTTCTTGCGGCGACGGAATCCCGTCCCAGCGGCGGCAGGCGAACAGCGGCATCAGCAAATGGAAATCGTCGTAGGCGTGGCTGGCGAAGGTCAGCGGGGCCAGACAGCTGCGCCAGGTGTCGATGCCCAGCTCTTCCTTCAACTCGCGAATCAGCGCGACTTCGGGGGTTTCGCCGGGCTCTACCTTGCCGCCCGGAAACTCCCACAAACCCGCCAGCGACTTGCCCTCGGGCCGCTGTGCCAGCAGCACGCGGCCTTCGGGATCAATCAGCGCGACGGCAGAGACAAGAACGGTTTTCACGACCGGTAATCGGCGTTGATTTCGATATAGCGGTTGGTCAGATCGCAGGTCCAGACCGACCGTTTCGATTTGCCAAGCCCCATATCGACCGAGATCACCAGTTCGGGCTGCAACATATAGGCAGCGCCGTCGTCTTCCTTGTAGTCGGGGTTGCGCCAGCCATTCTTGGCGACGACGATATCGCCGAATTTGATGGTCAGCTTGTCACGCTCTGCCGCGGCACCGGCCTTGCCGATGGCGGCGACGATGCGGCCCCAGTTGGGGTCTTGACCCGCAACGGCGGTTTTGACCAAGGGCGAATTGGCAATGGCCAGCGCCAGCTTATGCGCGTCGCTGTCCGATGCCGCGCCGGTTACGCGCACTTCGACAAATTTTGTGGCGCCTTCGCCGTCGCGGATCACCTGATGCGCAAGGTTCATCATCACACCGCGCAGCGCGGTTTCGAACGCCTTCAGCGTGGCCCCCTTCAGTTCGGCGGCGGGCGATTGCCCGGTGGCTGCCAACAGCAGGGTGTCAGAGGTCGAGGTGTCGCTATCAACGGTGATCGAGTTGAAGGTTTCGTCGGTGTTGCGCGACAGCAGTTTTTGCAGGTTTGCCGCCGAGATTTTGGCATCGGTAAAGATATAGACCAGCATCGTCGCCATATCCGGCGCGATCATGCCGGAACCTTTGGCAATACCGGCGATCTTGATTTCGCCGCCCTCGCCCTGAATCGTCGCCGCAGCGCCTTTCG